>CAMLIT010000007.1 GCA_946480295.1 uncultured Gemmatimonadota bacterium | reverse complement strand
TATGCGATGAACAGAAGCGACCGCGCACGCGAGGACGGCTCATACGGCGGCGTGTGTCGCTCGCGGGCGCGTCCGTCGAACCGGTGAGCGGCGAGACCGATGTCGGCAGCGAGCACCGATTGGATCGACCCCTCTTTTGGCGACGCCTGGCTGACGAGCAGGGGCCGGCGCCCGTCAGCCAGTAAGTCGACGGCACCGATTAGGCTATCTAGCCCTCCCGAGAATAGGCAGGCGCAGTCACGGTCCGTCTTACGGGGACAAAGGACGGGCGGCGCAGCACCGCCCCCGGAGAAGCGTAGGTTCCAGATGTCGCCGGTCAGAAACCGCAGGACGGCTGCCAACTCGTCCGCCTCAGCAGTCCATGGGTCGGGGTCGTGGAGGTCAACGTCGAGTGCGATCACTCGGGTCCAACCGTCAGCGCCATCCGCGCGCACAACAAAGCGGTCTGTGGCAATGACAGCGAGCGCGAACGCGAGGAAGTCCCAGGCCGCGACGGACGGCGTCGCCGGCAGCACCTGGACCGCGTCAAGCAGCTGAGCTCCCACGCCGGCGAGCTCCGGCTGCCCTACGTGGAAGAGCGCGATCCCGAGATGACCCTGCGCGCGAGCATCGGCGGCGCGTTCGACAACGCGCGACGCGAGCACCCGCTTCACGAGATCATGCTCCACATTCGAGAGGCTTTGGGTCTCCGGTGCCAAGTGACGTCCCCCCGCAGCACCATCGTTCCGTGTCGGTATGCCCTCGATCTTACCATGTGCTCATCTCCTCCTGCACGGCTGCGACGAGCCGGATGACGAGCGCGGTCATGCCGGCGTTCGTGAGGACCGCGCCGTTGGCTACCAGGATGGGCGTACCGACGACATCTGCGACCTCCCGCACGAGCGCACGCACTTCGTTCTCACGGTGCGCCGCCGCTGAGACACTCGGCGCCGCCGCGAGCGCCTGGCCGCCATCACCCATCACGGATACAAAGACAAGTTCCGCCGCGAACGTCAGTGTCGCGATCCGAATGGCGTTCGCGTCGAGTGCGGCCGGGTCAAAAGTGTCCGCGCCGCCGAGAGCGCGCGCCAGCGCCTCGTCCACAGCCAGCCGAGCCAGCTCCTCGTCGAGGATGCCGGGCGGGCAGAACGCATCAACGATACGCGCGATCGCGATGTCGGCTGGCAGCCCCGCAAGGCTCCGCACGTCCATGGCCCCGTCGATGGGCGGCGCGCCAGATACGGCCCGCGCCAGTCCAGCCAAGGCCGCAGCACCAGAACGCGTTGCGCGTCCGAGGCTCCGCGTTGAGCTGGCCGATCCGCCGCGCGACGTGCGAACCCAGTGCCCGAGCGCCCGTCGGGCTTCACCACGATCTCCGCTGGACGCGAATCTTCCCAGCGCGGCTCGAAACGCGCCGTACCGGCGTGGAGGTGCCGCGAGGGGCACGGGATCCTGCCCCGGCACAGACGGACTGTCCGCGGCCGAATCGTCCACCGCTTCGCCGCCTGAGTCGCGCTGAGCGGGGTCCCCATCCGCCCACGGCGGGACGAGTAATGCCCCGGGGCGTGCATCTCTTTTCGACTGTGAAGTCCCCATGGCAGTCCCCTACAGATCCTGGATCAGCTTGGACTGTTTCAGCAGGTATCGCGTGCCTTTCTCCATGCCATCCTTCGGTACCGTGCCGAGGAATGCGGCGAGGCCGCCTCGAGTCGCAGGTTCCATCTTGGCAAGGAGTAGCGCGCCGTGGATGCCCGCAACCGATTGCGACCAGTCGGCCGTCCGCATCGCGTCGATCAGGTGCTCCATAACGAGCGCACGGTCGCCGGGACCGAGCGCCTCGACGATCTGCCTACCGACTGGCGAATTCACGCTCGTCACGGTGAGGAGGCCGGCCACCGCCGTCGCCACGGCCTCGCTAAGCCCCGCTCGCGGACGGGCGGGCGCCATAACATCACGGCTCAGGAAGACCGCTGGCCGGAGGTCGACATCCTCCGCGAATAATGGCTCCATCGCCCGCCACTGCTCGATGAACGCTTCGTGCTTCTTCCACTCGCCCGGCATCTCCGGCGTCGTTCCATCCAGCTTGTGCTGCGGGAGGAGATAGGCCGATGCGTTATCCCCAGCCATCACGAGCCGATACAACACGCGCGTCGCGGCTTCGTCGGTGCACCGCTCGAACACCGCAAGCTTAGCAAGCGTAGCGAGGTCCACGTTCATCTTCCGGCGCTGGGCTAGGCGCCTGCGAAGGAATACGGCATTCAGGAGCCGCTTTACGATGCGCGGGTTCCCCATCACATTCGGAGCCGCAGCGAGCACCAGCGCGAGCCGGTCGGCTACAGCCAAGTCGTCTAGGAGTCCCGGAGGGTCGCCAGCCAGCGCCGCAATCTCGCTCCGGTCGAATGTGTCTCCCGTCCACGCGCCTTGGAGCGCGCTCATGAGGCGGCTCTGGGTTGCGGTCAGTGCCTCCGGGGCGGCGCGACCGACGAGCAACGAGTACATGTACGCGCGGAGGTCCTCAGTCCCGACCTGCGGCACGCGGAGCGGGACCTGGATCACCTTATCGAGGTAGTCGCGGACGTGTGAAGTCTCTGGGTCGCCGAAGTGCTTCGCGACCGAGTGCCGGATCATTCCCTCGTCAGCGGCAATTACGAACGCTGTGCGAGGCATGAACAGGAACAGGCGCACTGCCTCGAGGGTTCCGATGGCCGCATCCGGAAGACAGCGATCGAGGTTGTCTATGAAGAGCACGAGGGTGACGGCGAGGCCATCGAGTAATTCGCCGAACTGCCGACGGAAGGCGTCAATCTCCTGCGGCGGCGACCGCTTCTCACCCGGTTTGAGCAGCGCCCTAAACTCCCTTCCAACCTCGATCGCGTCATCCTTGACGTGCGCGACCTGTTCCTGCGACACGGTTCCGGCAACTGCCGAGCCGAGAAAGGTTCCGGCGCGCGTGAGCAATCCCGGCGGAATCCCGAACGCCATTCCCACTCCAAAGTCCGCGATCATGCCCAGACCGCGGAAGTAGTTCACGCGCCCCGCGAACTCCTTGGCCTTCTCAAGAAACGTCTTCTCCTTCTCCGCCTGCCTCAGCAGGGCCGACGAGACCACCTCCATGAGCGCTGCTCGCGCGTCGTCGAAGCCCTGGTACAGCCACGCGTCGAACTTCACCAGCAGGACCGCGTTTCCCTCTCCTGATGGAAGTTGCGCCTCAACCAAACGAAGGACGGTCGACTTCCCGGTCCCCCACCCACCGAAGACTCCGACCGAGATTGGCAGGAGATCTGGCGTGGTGACGAGCGTCGCCACCTGCTCGGCAACTTCCGTGAAGTTGAGGAAATCTTGATCGCTCTCGCTATCGCGCCACATGGAGTGATGGGCTGGGCATGACGGGGGACGGGATACATCGAGATTCTAACCATTTCACGGCAGATAGCCAGAAGGCGTGCGACTCTCCCGCGCACACGGATGCGGCGCTGGGGAATTCGGAAGTCGCAGCTCTGTCCCGCCTCAGCAACAGCGGTTATGACTTTCCTGAAGCATCTCTCAAGCAGAAGCCTCTCGCGATGCTGATAGATGCGAAGCCCGGAGCACGCGAGTGGCTTGGCTCGCGGGCGGCAACCGATGCCTGGGCATGAGACGTTAGGCGCAGGCTCGCGGTGGACCGAAGCAGTGGTCTTCGAGGATGAGGCGCGTCGCGAGCGCGAGACGTGAGCGTTGCGCGCACTACATGGACACTGCCGCAGCTGCCTCCAATTCGTGCCACAACAGGTGCTTTAGCGCGGTGCCTTCTGAGCAGCAGGGCCGGCGTCAAGCCCAACCCGACATGTACTGCGTCAGTCGCGTATCAGCCAGTGGCTTGAACACACACTCCCGAGCGTGCGCTTGACAGCTGCCCTACTGCTCCACTCCCCTGCGGTGTGCCGCGCTTCCGCGCGGTGCCCGCCGTGCCGCGGATCCGGCCGCCCGGGCTTCCCCAGCCCAGGCCCCCACCGTGTCACCCCGCGCTCGCGCCGCCGACGATCAGTCGCATCGGCGGGCCCCTACTCTCACGGTTCTCCCCCTTGGGGAAGAACAGGAGAGTCGTTACCCCCCCGAGCCAGACCACCCCCCGATCCGCGACCTGCAGCGCATGCGCGACGCTCTGCGAACGATCACGACCCGGTCGGCCAGCAAGTGCGGGTACATGATCAAGCACCGACGCCCTGGTGAACGCGTCGGCGCACCGTCGGCCGATCACGCCGAGATTCGCGTTCGCGAGCAGGACGGACAGCGCCGCGCGCAGGTCCGGGGGCCGGTCAGGTGCAAGAGCCCCCACTCCTGCCCGGAATGCGCGTCGTCCCGGCGCTCCGAAGCGAGCCGGCAAATCACTCACGCGACCTCCCACTGGCGCGAGGCGGGTGGTGAGCTGGGGTTGCTGACCCTCACGATCAGGCACCATCGCAACGACGATCTGCGCCTGCTCGTGACGGTCCTCCTCCGGGCGTGGCACCTGCTGACGCATGGGAGCCCGTGGCTCCGGATCGCGGCTCGCCTGGGTATCGCTCACACGGTGCGCGGCTTCGATGTCACCCACGGTCCACGGGGCTGGCACCCGCACCTTCACGTGCTCCTTTTCGTGGTGAGTGAGCGGCGCGACGAGGAAGCGGCTGCCCTCGCCCGAGCACGGCTCTCGGAACGATGGGCCTCATGCCTCACCCGAGCCCTGGTCGAGAACGGCGTCGCGATGAAGGACATCGCCGCGTACCTGCCCGACGAAGCGCACGGCACGCACCTCAAGCCGTGCGCGCGCGGAGAGTACCTCGTGAAGCTCGGCCTCAGCTCCGACGCGGCGAGGGATTTCCGAGACAGCGGTGGGCCGGACGGTGCGTGCGATGGCGAGGTCGCGCACGGGCGTCGCAACCCCTGGCAGATCGCCGCGAGCGCTGCGCTTGGCGATGCCCGCGACCGCGTGCTCTGGCAGGAGTACACCCACGCCATTCTCCGGGTACGACTCGTGACCGGTCTCGCGGGGCTCCGCCGCGCGTTCGGGGACGCGCCGGTCACGCCCGAAGCTGCGGGGACCGAGGAACTCGTCGCGGTCATCCCGAGGCCGGTCTATATGGCCCTCGCCAAGCGCTTAGGAGCGATGGCGCACCTGCTCGAGGCTGCGGAACGGGGGGGATTGCTCGGCGTCGCAGCGGCAGCCGCAGAAGTGTTCACCGGCCGCACCTGGGAGCCGTGCCCCGGGGATCCCTCGCCCACTCCGCCCCCCGCGGTCTCGCTGCTGCTGGATCTCTTTGACCCGAGGTTCCTCCCCGGCCGGCTGCCGCCCCCGATGGATCCCGTGCTGGCTCCGTGACCCTGCCTGCCGACGGGACTTGTCGGCGCTCCTCCTGCGCCGCCACGCTGTCGTACGAGGTCGAGTCGACGCGAGAACTCTGCCTCCATCACCAACCCGGTCCCTGACCATGCGCCATCTCACGTCCCAGCCCCACGCCAGCCGTGTACGACTCCGCGCACCGATCCATCCCACGGACGTGGAGCGCCTGCTAGAGGCATCGGAGCCGGAATTCGACGAGTTCCAGGCGATCTGGAACTTGGCGGGGCGCGTCGCCCTGCAGCTCCCGCCGACAGAACTCGCGGCATTGGTCCGGCCGACCGTCAGACGCCTCACAGCCGAAGGGGCGCTCGGCCCCCTGTACGCGATGCTCGACGCCATCCTGCGCTATGGCACGGCTGAGCAGCTCTCGCGGCTCGAACCTGCAGACCTGGCGCCGATGTTCTCGTCCACGCGGGACGACATTCGCGAGGCAGGCCTCGAACTCGTATCGCGCTGGCCCGCCCCCGCGGCGTAGGACTCGTCGCGGGAATTGCCGAACCTGCACGCACCGGTCACCAGCGGTATTTCTGGTTTGCAGTGGGGAGCCGGGTAGCCTGACGCACCACTCGCCAGGAGGCGGTCGTGCACGTCAGGCTGAATGCCCTGCCGACAGATGTCCAGCAAGCGCTCGCGCGCACGCACGAGGCCATGTGCGCGGCGCTGGATCACGAGATGCGGGCGGAGCACCGGGACCCCATCCCGCTGCCGGCCGGTCGACGGATGCCTGACGACGCGGGCGCTGGATCGGGATCGGGAACGGTTTACGAATTCGCGATGCCACACCCGAGCCGCCTCCATCCCGACCAGTCGATGCGCTTCGTCCCGGCCGCGCGTCCCGGTGCCATGCCATCGACCTATGGCGCCGTCGTTCTGCCCGACGGAGGCAGAGTTCTCCGCCTCGCCATCCCGGTCGACCTCGGCCCCACGATGCTCGCAGGTGGTCGACTCGTCCCGCCAGATAGCGTGCCGCTCATCTTCGCGCAGGAGATTCTCCGCGGGATCAGCGCTGGACTTCGGTCGTTCAACGCCGACGTCGCGCTGCGCTTCCTCGGCCAGCCGGAGCGTGCGAGCGCGCTCTTCGTCCCCGACACGCCGATCGGTGGCGACATCCCGGAGTCGTTCGCCCGCCTGTGGCCCGGGCGGTGGCCAGATGAGCCGAACGAGGCGCAGCTCGCGGCGGTTCATGCGCTCGCCACGCGCTCACTCTCGGCGGCCCTCGGTCCAGCCGGAACGGGCAAGACTTCGACCGCCGTGGCCGGAATCGAGTGGCTGATGCAGGCGGCATGCGCGCCGGCGACTCATGGTGGAGGTGCCGTGCGCCGGCCGCGGGTGCTCGTGGCCGCGCCGAGCAACGCGGCGGTCGACGAGGCGATCGGCCGCATGGTCGACCGGCTGTCTCGACACGGCGACCGGCGTCTGGGCGCGCTGCTCCGGGTCGGGCGCAACATCACGCCTGCATTTCGGGAGCGGTACGGTGAGTGGGCGGAGAGCAGCAGCGTCGCCGCGCGCGTGCGAGCCGAGCAGATGCGCCGCGCCGTTGACAGCGCGGTCCGCATAGAGGAGCGGTTGGACGAGTTGGACGAATTGCGCGTGCTGCTCACGATCCTTCCGCAGGACCACCATGAAGAGCGCCTCGAGCTTCTGCGCCGGATCCGCGTCCTTGAGCGCTACGCCGCGCGCGCCGAGTCGGTAGCGCGTGAGCGGGCGCGCCGCTTTGAAGCGGCGCGGGCGCGCTCCGAGGCCCATCTCGAGGACGAGCTCGTGCGAACGTGCGAGGTGCTCGGCGCCACTGCCCACACGGCCCTGATGCGACATGCGATCCGCGACAGCGGCTGGGACGTGGTGGTCATCGACGAGGCCAGCATGCTGCCGGCAGCACTCGCGTACTGCCTCGCCACGTTAGCGCGCGAGCGGGTGTGGTTCCTCGGCGACCCTCGTCAGCTCCCTGCGGTGGTGTGTGCGGACACGCCGCTCTCAGCGCAGTGGCTCGCGCGCGATGCCTTCGCGACGAGCGACGGGGTCTTGGAGCATTCGGACGGGTCGCTTCATCTCGCCGACCATGTTGTGCGGATCGGGCCCAACCGCCGCATGCACCCTGAGATCGCAGCGCTTGTTGCTCCCGCTTACGGAGGGAGCTTCGAGACCGATCCCGCCGTCGCTCGGGCGCGGTTAGCGGTGCCGCCCCTCCCGTTCTCTCGGCCGTCGCGCAGCCATCACGGGGCGTACCTCGCAGATACGAGCGACCTCGGACCACTGGCGGAGTACGCCCCGGGCGGCTCGCGCATCAACAAGATGCACGGCGCGACCGTACGCGGGCTGGTAACGCTGCTCCACGAGCATCGTGTCGTAGGGCCCGGCCGGGGATCCCTCGCCATCATCTCGCCGTACGTCGCGCAGGCGCGCCTCCACGCCCGGATGCTCGCGCGCCACTTCCCGCGCACTCCTGCGCGCGCCGGCACCGCGCATACGTATCAGGCGCAGGAAGCCGACGTGGTGCTGCTCGATCTGGTCGAGGGGCGAGGGATCCCCGTTTACGAGTGGATGAGGGTCTCCCGCTGGTCGGACGAAGGCTCGAGACTCCTCCTGGTCTCCCTGACGCGCGCTCGAAACACGCTCATCGTGTGCGCCGATGTCGCGGGACTTCGTGCCCAGCTCGAGCCTCTGCACCCGCGGCCCCTGCTCCTCTCGATCCTCGACCAGCTCGAGGGCTGCGGCGCCATCGACGTGGCCTCCCAAGTGCGCGACCGCGCCGACAAGCTCCGGCAGATTCGTGAGCATTGCGCCGTTCGTGCTTCGCTGCCAGCTCAGCCCAAGCGTTGGTCGTCGGACTCCGTCGAGAGTCACTGAAACGAATCCACCTTCGTCTATCCCACATGACACCTTACGACGACACCACGGACTACGAGCTCGAGGCGCTCGACCTCCCGCTTCGTTTGGCCGACCCGCCGTACTCCCTGAAATGGCCCGGGGCCCCGGCCGACGGCGCGGGGAAGCGCGCGCTCGAAGACCTTGAACGTGACACCGAGCGTGGCAGTACCGGACGGCTCTTCTACTGGGGGACGCACCCCGACCAAGCCGTGGTCATCGCGCTCCTGCGCTCGACGCTCTCGCGCGACCTGTATTGGGACATCAGTGCCGGCCTTGTCATGCGTGCTCTACGCGATGCGAACACGCATGGCCGCCTCTGGACGCGTTTTCTCGATGTCGCGACGCGCGCGCCTGGCTGGATGTGCAAGTCGTCCTTGCCGGGCCCTGTCACAGAGCGGGCGGATACTCTCGCCGAGTGGGTGAACGACTGCCGCGATCCCGCAGCGCTCCGAGATCTGCTGTCCTTCGACAGCCCGTACCTACGGCGCGCGCTCGCTTCGTACGCACACTGGCGAGAGCCTGCCCTCATTCCTATGCTGCTCCGAGGCGACGCGGAGTACCACATGGCACATTGGCTCGTGTTGAACGATCGCGTAAGCGAAGGCTGTCGGATCGCGCTTCGAGATGTGCTGCTACAGGCTTTGCTGTCGCCCAGGTACGCCCGTATCTGCCCCCCCGACGCGGCGATCGGCACGCTGCACATGCTCGCGAGGGCTGCGCTCGCGCCGGAAGCCGAGGAAGTGCGCATGATTGCCGACCGATACCCGGCGTGGCACGCGACGTACCACGGCGATGATCTGCAGGCGCTCCATGGATGGGTCGCTGACTCGATTCAGGCTCGCGCACCCGACCTTCAACCCGATTGGCTGGCGCCCCTGTTCAGTTGCTCAGACGAGGCGATGCGGCTTGTGGCCCTGAATGCGCTGCAGAACGTACCGACACCGGATGAGTAGGCCGGACTGGCTTCCGATGCAGTTGCATGCCACTCCAGCTCGGCCGAGCGTTCGACACGTCAGGGCAGGTGGCCTTCTACGGATGGCAGGGTGTACTCCACGCCAGACGTCGCGAGCACGTCGTGGATGCGTCGCGTGATGCGCTCGGCGTGTCTGCCACAGAGGGGGCCCGCGATCGGCGTACAGCAGCACATGCTCGCCGTTGCGCACGAGATGCAGCTGCGTCGAGATCACGACCTCCCCGCGTCCGAGCAGTCCTACGCCCAAGGCGAGGGGCGGCCCATTTTCGAGGCGTTCAGCGATCCGACGATGCTCACGCGCCTTCGCACCGCCGCACTGGCTGGCATCCCCGGGACCCTCGGGGCAATCGAGCTCGCCGAGACGAACCTGCGGGCGTCGGATCCGAACGCGATGCGGGATGATCGGAACAAGAAGTTTCTCGGCCGCTGCGCGGCGCTCCTGTGGCGGAAGAACGGGTTCAAGACGGCGGCTTCAGCCGCCGCATGCCGCACCCGTCGTTCACCGTCGGCGACGTCTACGACACGTCGTGGTACGCCCCCTCGGTTTGGCGAGCCGCACCGCGGCGGCGGCACTCCTGTCTGATTAGCATCGGGTTCACGGTACTGCCCGGCAGACCCAATGCGGAGACCGCATGACGAGAACACGCAATTCCACGGCGTTCGTGTATCCGAACGCGCACGACATCATCCACACGGCGGACGATCTCACCACGGGCGATGCCGTGTGCGTGGAGCGCATCAGCGAAGGTGCCGTGCTGCTACACGCCGTTGCCCGGCAGATGCTCGATGCGCTAGATGGCCCGTTGTTCGTGCTGCTGGTCGATGATGGGCAGACCGGATTTCGGCTTCAGGAGGTGTCGCATGCAGACGTCGAGTGATCCGGTTCGGATGGCGCCGTGGCGCGGCACGGAATACGAGCTCACCAGGCCGCGGCTGAGCATCATCGGTGAGTCGCATTACGACGCTCGCGGTCCTCAACCCGCCGACTACACGCAGGGGGTCGTGCGAGATCACGTGTTCTCGAGCGTCAGCGAGCGCCGGGCGCATCATTTCCGGCGCAGCCCGTTCTTCTCGAAGGTGGCGTCGCTGGTGTCGACGGGAGCACGGGTGAGCGAGACGGAGCTGCGGAGCTTCTGGGGCCGAGTGGCCTTCGCGAATCTGGTGCAGGAGATCGTCGGGGATGACCACCACACCCGCCCGACGCCGGCGATGTGGGCCGACGCCCGACGTGCGTTCCTGCCGTTGCTCGAGATCATGCAGCCGGACATCGCCATCGTCTGTGGACAGGGAGTGTGGGACCACCTGCCGGCCCCGCCCGTTGGCGACGTGGAGCGCGCCGGGTTGGAAGTCGCGGGACATTGGCTCGAGCGCACCTACTATCGTCAGGACGGGCGACCAGTGCGCGTAGTCCGGATTGACCACCCTGCCACGCGGGGCTGGCGTGCGGACGACTGGCGCCCGCGCGTGCACGCGCTGCTTGGCGGCAGCCACGCATCGGATGAGTTCTTCACGTCGTCGACTTCCGCGGTGCCGCTTAGGACCGACTGGAGCACCAGCTGACGATCAAACGGTCGCCGAATGCCATCGCCTGGGTGAAGGGCACCGTCGGCGTTCGCGCGCCCGACCAGGCGGCCCGACGATGCGGGCGGCAATGACTTAATGCCGCGACCCCGTGGCCTACCGCTCATCGTGCGGCCATGGACGAACCACCGATCCCGTCAAGCTCGCGCGCGTACTCGCGTGGCTGGAGCGTCGCCCCGCCGGCTACGAGGCTCAAGCCGCGCAGTGCCGCCGGCTCGGCCGGCTCCTCAGTGGACGAGGGGCGGCTGTGGCGGCTCACGCCCGTCGGGCGCCTGTTCCGGTGGCCCCACCGCCGGGCGACGGCGGTCGGCGGTTGCGATCTCCGGTCCCCATGGCCCTCGGATGCAGCGGCTGCGTAGAGCGCGACGGTCTTCCAGCACGGGTACCACGTCCGCGCCTTCTCACCTGTGTGGGATATTTGCTTCGTTCAACCTCGCCAACGGCGCTCACACGAAGGCTTCGCCCGCCCGAACTCGCGTCATGAGTTCCTCCAGCGAAACGGGGCGGTAGCCCAACAGCTCGACGGAGACGTTCAGGTGCCGCTCGGAGCCGGGGGCGAGCTACGGGTACTCCGCCGCGAATCGCTCCGGATAGCGCAGATTGTTGTTGTGGCAGTGGCCGTAGAGGTTCAAGTCAGCGCCCCGAGGGTCTGGCTGTGGAGCGTGGCTGAGGAGGAGTCGGACCGGTCGGCCATCGAGTTCATCCTCAACCAGCAACACATTTTCCTGCCACGTGGCCTCGGTGCCGACAATCGACCCGGCGTACGCGCTGTAGGCGGCGCGGGCCTCAAGCCGCGGGCTGCCCACCCGGTCATGGTTCCCGGCGATGAGCGTGTGGCGCTCCGGATGGTATAGCCCGCCGTAGAGTGCCACGGCGGCCTCCGGCTTTGATGTGAGGTCGCCCAGATGGTAGAGGTGCGCGCCATCCTCCTCTGCCTCCAGCATCGCGAGCACGAGCGCCTCGTCCATCTCGCGCGTCGACCGGAATGGGCGGGCGCAGTGGTGGATGATGTTGTCGTGCAGCAGGTGCGTGTCGGACAGGTATCGCTTCGTGGTCATGGCTCCTCGACGGGCAATACGGAACCGCGTTTGTCGGGCCGTCTCCTCGTCGCTCCGATCGGCTTTGTGTCTACCTCGTCCGCGCTGTCCGCCAGACGTGGGCCCGCTGGTAGCGGATCGTTTCGCGGTACGCCAGATCGAAGAATCCGTACGCGAGCACGCGCACGACGTGCCACGGGTCATCCTCATGGCCGCGTACGTCAACCACATAGGTGCGCTGCGGGCCAGGTCGGACTACGTTCCGGTGGCTAGCGCCCGTTCCCGAGTACACGTAGATCGGCGGAGTCGGCACTCCGGTCGCCCGCAGCAGGATCCCGTGCGCTAGCGGCTCCCACCGCTCGGCCCCGTCTGGGAGGGCGGTGGTGACGGCGGGCGTGGGGATGAGATAGACTGGGTCGGCGGTTGGCGTAGCAGCGTTCGGTGGTGGCGGACCTCCCTCAGCAGCCTGCTTGCCTCGTGGGAGTTGCCGCCGGTGAGCTCCAGCATCGTCTGGTGGTCGATCGAGTGAATTTCCGCCCAGATCTCCTCGGTCATCAAGTGGGCGACGAGGTCTGGCCGCGCATCGGACAGGAGGATCAACAGGCGGGCCACGTCCCGCCTATCCTTCGCTCTCTTACCCCCCGTCCGGAGTCGGGCGGCCTCCGCCTTCAGGAGCAGCAGATGCTCCTTGACCGCGATACGTAGTGCCCCGGTCCGCTCAGCAAACGCCGCCAGCTCCTCGAAGGGCACTGGGAGCCTGTACTGGCCTTGGACGTACACGTCGAACTCGAAGTCGTTCTTGCGGGTGGGGTATTCGCTTCGTTCAACCCGCCACCGGTATCTCGCAGGATCATGGAAATGCCACTCCACCCAGCGCGTGAACTGTTCACGCGCCAGACGTCCGGTGTGCGCGCGACCAGCCCTTGTACGCTCGCCCACGCCCTCGCCACGTGCCCACCGGGGTGGCACCCAGCTGTCCGCCAGCTCTTTCTCGTGGTCACCGGGGCGGGCGGTCGCGTCTGGGATTGCGAGCCGAAGTGGGGCGAACTGGATGTCGGCCTCGAACTGCCGCCTGACGTAGCGGACGATACGATCTCAAGCATCAACGCCGTGGTTGTGGCCACGAGCACGACCTGCGAGGCGTGTGGTGCTCCGGGCCGCACCGACCACGACGCCGAATACGTCCGGACGCTGTGCGAGCCATGTGCCCGCGCCGTTCGTGAGATCGGGTGGACACGTCTGCGGAGCCGATACCCCTCACCGTAGCATCCAGCCCGCCGATGGGACGCGTCATCGTTGCCGCCGCAGAGGTTGAATGAAGTGAATACCCCATTCGGGCGTCACGGGCCGGGCTTCGCCCGTCGGGCTCGCCCGTGGTGCGCCAGTGACGCACGACTCCGCGGCATCGGAGAACGGGCGACACAGGTTGAACGAAGCGAATATCCCACCTCGCCTGTTTCACAATTCGGTCGCTTGTTTCAGTCCATCGGTACAAGGGCACAGCCTGATCGAACCGCGCCGATCTCTCACGGCTACCCGCAGCGGCTCGATCCTACGCCGCCGCGGCGACGGCGTACTTGGTGCCGATGGCGGCCTTCACAGCCCGGAACTCGTCCGGTGTGTAGACGCCCCGTTGGTACAGTTCCGCCGCCCTGGCCATTTCGTCGGCGTAGTTGCCCTGTCCGGACTCGGCCTCCTCTACCGGCTCGGACACGATCGTCCGGCCGGTGCGCCGGCTTACCGCGCTCGTCTGTCGTTCGTTCTTGGCCGCATAGCGTCGACGCGTGATGTCCGTGGAGGCGTGGTGCAACAGGTTGCTGGCCGCATCGAGCCCGATCGCATCAGGCCACCGATCCGGGTCGCTGTGATGGCTGCCGAACAAGAGCCTCACGACGTGTGGCGCAAGTGCGCCGAAGATCGCGCCCAACGCGTCGGCGTCGATTCCCATGGTGTCCGCGTACTCGCGGAGTCGGCTCTTGAACTGCTGGGCGAATGCGTCGCTGTCGTAAGCCAGCTCCGCGCGTACCCGCTCTGCGAGTGTAACGCCGCGGCTCCCGCCCTTGCGCGCGACCGCGGGGAACACAAAGCGCGATGGGCACACGTCTCCCGCGCGAAGCGGCCGATCCTCGTCTCCGGGGCCGGGCCCCGACTCCCCGAACGCAGCGAGCACACGGGAGTGCCTCGTCGTCTGACGCAGCATTCGGCCGTTCACCTTGATGTCGCTGACGGTCGTCCACTCGCGTACGATAACGCCGGGATCACGGGTGAGGCGCAGGACCTCATCGCGTGCACCCCCTGGCGCGAGGTACAGCTGCCAGAGGTCGGGGATCACCATGGCGATGGCGTGCGGATCCGCGAGCTCGGCTTCCAGAAGAACCGGCGGTTCGAACGGACGATCGGCCTTCATGTCGTCAGCCGAGAACTCCAGCTGCACAGCGCCGCTCGGGGAGCACTTCAGGTGATCGAAGGTCAGGCCCACGATGTTCCGCTCGCGCAGGGGCACCTTCCAGAGCAGCGTTATGATCACCGCATCGCGCACCAGCACTGCCCACGTCATCGTTGGGCGGAAGAACCCGTCACGAATCGACGCGAGCTGCTCACGCAGTGAGAGAGAGAGGATCCCGGCGTCACGCGCGCGCGCATCGCACCGTGCGCCCAGGCGCTCGATGTCGGCGACCATCGCATCGCGCATGAGGCCGAGCTTGTGCCAGCCGGAGACGCCGTCGGCCGTCCAGAGTTTCCAGATCCGCTGGATCTCTCTCCGGGTCAGGTCCTCGCCGTCAGCATCGCGCTTGCGTTTGGCCGGCGTAGCACGCGCGGCAACGACCTTGACCCGAAGTGAATGCGCCTTCAGCCGATCGGCCTTGCCCTGGAGCTGCTCAGCGCGCGAGACATCGCCGCTCGCCATCGCCTGGGCGCGCTGTAGCAGCGCCCTCCCTTCGAGGAACGGGCTGGCGAGCGTCGCCAAGGCCCAGCCGACGGCCGCCATCAGTTGATCCTTCACGTCCGCTCTTCCCGGGTGCCGGAGCCGGATGTGCGCCTGCAGCGCGTCTGGATCGACGAGCGCGAGATCGCAGTCTGGATCATCGGTGAAGTCGGTGCCGCAGTGCCGAGCCGCGTACCCGGCAGCGAGGTTGAATAGCTCGATGCGTCCCTTGAGCGTCGCCTTGTCGAGCCGGAACAACGACTCGTCACGAGCAGCGCGCAGTTGCTGCTCCGGCGAGGCATTCGGCCAAGCGCGGAGCGGGAGTCTCCCACGCCGATGTTCCTGCTCGAGGAGATCGTCGGGGAGAGTTGCCCACTCGAACCACTCGCTGAGCATCGCACAGAGTGCGGTCGGGTGATGGCCGTCGTCATCGAGCCAGGCCGAGAAGTCGCCGCTCGTCGTGGAGGCGGGTAAGAACCGCGTGTGCACGAGTGACATGCGCAAGCGGTCGCGTCGCGGCCACTCGGGTCCGTGGATGAGCGCGCGCTCGCGGAGCGCGCGATAGGCGTACGCCGCCCAGGTACGGACATCATTCGTGATCGGGTGCTCGACGCGCTCGGCGTCGGCCTCGATAGCATCGCGAACTGCGGCCCAATCGGTCTGCTCGGGCGACAGTGCTCCCTGGCGGGTCGCGTACAGCGCGAGGGTCTTGATGCCCTGCTCGATCTTCCGCACGCTCTTGCCAATATCGGCGACGAGCCGCTCCTGCCACGATTCGCAGAACGACTGCCACTCCGCGGCGCGGCGTGTGGCATTCGCGAAGGTCTCGAGTGAGTCCCCGCGAGCGAGCCGCCCCTTTGTCGCACCCAGGTCGAGCAGGATGCGCACACCCGCTGCATGCGCCTTGCGCCGGGACGCATTCATGTCGGGATGCCACGCGGGCTCACCCTCCCTCCTTCGCACGGCGTAGTCTCGTTCCGCGGTCAAGTCGGAGTACGCCTCGATACGCCCAACAAGCGTCCACTCTCCCTGCCCCAGCTCCCCCGCGGTGCTGATCCATTCGAAGTTCTCCGGGCCAACGCCAGCGTGGTTGGTGCGGTCCCCGGTCACCATCTCCGCCACTTCCGCGGCTGCAGTCAGCACGTTCGGGAGCTGCGTCGGCGAGAGCGCCGGGACTTCGCGCGTCGCACGGCGGCCCTTGGGCGGCCGGTGCCCCGAGTCCACGCTATCACGCGCAAGCGCGACGAGGTCGGCGAGCGTCGCAGGCCGTATCCGGGGCACCTGACGGCTGTACCCCTCGTGCGCACCGAGGTGCTCAGTATCGAGGTCCCGCAAGAGTCGATCGAGCACCGACGGCCCGATGCGTGCCTGCCCCTCCGCCCCATGCTGTTCGGCAAGATACGAGGACAGCTCGTTGCGGAAGAACCGGCCGTCGCGGAGCACGCGGTCACGCGTAAAGGCATCGGCGTCGGCGAGAAGCCGCGCGTAGAAGTCGTCGGGAAGCCGCTTGGGACACATGCGATGGCACCTCTGGCATTCGGGTCACGATCAGCATACTGGCCCAGCGGCTCCGACCGGTTTACGGCGGTTCAACCGCCATTCCCACCGACGTCGCTGATGCCGCTCATTCTGGCCATTGTTCGTTTGCCCTCATCTCGCGAGGGCCCGTGACCGAAAGACAGGCGGCGCATCGAGGCCCGCAGCAAGAGCCCAAGTCCTGTGTTTTTCGCCGTTGCGGCCAGTCACGCCAATCGCGCCGACTACGCCGAATGACAGAGCCGCCGCTCTCTTCGGAATGCCAGAACCGCCTCCGAGGGGCCGAACAGGCCAAGCTCCGGGGCGGTTCTGGCAATCGCGTGCTGCCCGGGATGGCATGCTGCGACCGCTCTGTCATTCGCGGGGCATCCACGCCGGCCGCTCGAGTGCGACGACGTGCTGATCGCGAATTGCCTCGCAGAGGAGGCGAGAGTAGGTCCAGGTGGAGCGCGGGAACTTGATGCCGCCCCATTCCGGGACGACGAGGATGTTCACGGCATCGAACGCCACCTCCCGACGTCGGCGTTCCTCGGCAGTGAGCGGGTTCCCGAGTTCGTCGTGCGAGAGGTCTGGATACGGGATTAGGCGCCCGGTCGCGCGGGCGCGAACGAGCTGCATCTGCCGTCGCGCCGCGTTGAACGATGATAGCGGGAGTCCCTGCAGGGCGGCGGCGGTTATGGCGTCGATGCGCTCGTCGGGATTCGCGCTGGATTCGGAGGGTTGGGCGACGGCGGCTGGCATGGGAGAGTCGGCGAGGGTGGATCGTCGGCCGGATTGGCCTATACGGTGACCCTGGCGGTGCTGGCGATCCGCGGTCAAGCACAGCACTCGATCTCATCAGCCGAGCTCCGCGCGCAGTATATCGAGCGTGAAGGTCCGCCTCTCCGGCACGGTCCGTGGACGACCGTCGGCAGCCGGCGGTGTTGATGCCGACCGCCGCGGCCCGGGCACTCACGCGGCAGCTGCAGCCAGGACGGGCCGGCGAGGAGCAGGAACACGCTGGCGCTTCAGAAGGCAGGCGGCATGCAACACGGGGACGAGGTGCGCGGCCAGGCGCAAGCACATGGCAGGAAGACCACGAAGGGCACCGACCGCTCCGGCGGTGATGTCATCAATGCCTCCCGCTACCCCGGTCCGCCGCGTAAGCTGCGATCCCGCGCTTTCGCCGGCGACGCCCTCCGCTGCTCACCCCGAGTCACCCTCGTGCTCTCTCTGTCTATCCGTACGCGACGGCCCGTTCACGCCGCGCTCCCGCTCGTTGCGCTATACACGGCGGCCACCCTCGCCACGGCCTGCCAGTCCAGCGCGCCCAAGCTCCCCGATCTTCCGAAGCATGCCGTGACGAAGTGAAAACGAGGTGAGAAACTCTACAAAAGATGAGAAACCCGCCGTCGGCGGAGGGCGTCGCCCCCCGCTGGTCGTTCGTGACCGAGAGCCTCGCATATCCGCGCTCCGTTCACGCGGAGCGCCAGGACACTTACGGCAACGGAACGAACCGTTCGGCTACGGTCGCCATGAATCGCGCAACGACGGCTGTCGCGTGATGACGCCCGTCACGAACCCCGAGGGCGATTAGTTCGTCGACACGCCGGGCATCATCGAGCGCGAAACGCTTCGGGGCGACGATGGAGTCGATGCGGTGCTGCCGATCGCCCAGCAGCAGCTTTGTTTGCGCCCACGCTCCAGCGGCGGGCGCCTGCTGCAGCAGGTCGATGACGGCAGTCCGATAGTGTACTAACCCACCGCCCGCGGACCGGCGACTGATCGAGAAGGCGCTGGTCGCCGTGCCGATGCTGAGGAGGTGAATCTCCTCTACTGGGACGCCCAGTACGCCGGTGGCCTCGAGTATCGCAACCGTTGAGGGACAGTTCGCCCACACGCCCCCGTCCAGGAACGCCTGGCCCCAGGAACTCGGGAAGAGCGGCAGATACGTCGGAGCCGCGCTCGTCGCACGGGCTACCTCCGCGGCGCGACGGGTGTGATCTCGAAGCACCCGCGAATCATGGCGTGTCTTGAACAGGTGCACGTCGCCGGCGACGGCATCATAGGACGGGATCACGAGCCGGCACTTCGATTCGCCGAGGAGGCGATCGCCGAAGACTTCGGTGAGCGCGGCATCCAGGGCGGCTGCATCGAACTTCGGCCCGACCCACCGACGTAAGGATGCCCAGGCGCGCACGTGTGCGCCCGTCGACGGGAAGATGGTCGGCCCGTGCTGCTTGTAGAACTCGAGGATCTGGCGGGCGCTGAGACCTAGTCCGAGGCCGATCGCGATGATGCCGCCCGTCGACGTGCCGGCAATCAAGTCGAAGTGATCGGCGACGTGCTTCCCGCTGCTCTCCTCAATCTCCGTCAGGACGGCGGCCGAGTACGCACCTCGCACACCGCCGCCGTCGAGGCTCAGGATGCGAAAGGTCATGCCGCGGATTCACCGGGTGGCGGCTCGTCAGGACGCTTCGGTGTCGCGTGAGTGACGCCGCCGCCGAGCCACTCTCCCGTCGCGAACCAGAGCTCGTAATCCACGAGCCACGACAGCAGCCACGGCATGATGGTCGTCGCGATGGGCATGGCCGATGTCCACTCCCCGGCCGCCGGGTCGTAGAGGCACGGCCGCTCCTTGCCCAGCGACAGGGCGCCGTAGGTGTGCGGGATCGGCGTGTCCGGATCGGCGGATCGCCGCACGAGATCCGGCGCGATCACGAAGGCTTTCGGCACGCCGCGATCCGCGTACGTCACGCGAATGCGGTACGCCCGCGTGATCGGCGAGGGCTGCACGGTACCTCGTACGACGAGCATGCCGTTCTCCATTCGCGTCTCGAGCCCAGGCCACACCGCCATCATCTGCGCGCGCTGCTGCCCGAGGCTCAGACGACGCGCGCGGATGAAGTGGCGATTACTCCCCATCCTCGCCACCGAAGTAGCGGTTGGACGGGACATCGCGGGTGATTCCACGCATCGGCGTGATGATCGACAGCCCGCCGCCGGCCGCACCGGAAAATGTCAGACTGCGGGCATCGCGTTGGGCCTTCAGCAGCTCGCCGTACAACCGCACCGCCTTTGTGACCGGCTCCTCGCCGAAGGTGTCGGCAAGCACTCGCTGCAGCGCGGGAATCCCCTGCGCCGCGGCGATCCGGGCGAGGTCCTGTTCGAGCTGGTCGATGAACCACTTGAAGGCGGCGTACCGCCCGGGCGCGTCGAACGACTCGCAGAACTTCTCGTCGACGTTCGTCGGATTGCAGACGGTGATGCGCCCCGGGCGCGCATCGCGGATGCGCTGCTGGATGCCTGCCACGATCTGCATCATCGCCGTAAGCACGCAGTCGGTGCCGTGGTAGTATTCGCCGGCGAGCGTCGTGAGCACGATCGAGCGCGGCGCCGTGTCCTCGTCGCACAACATGTCCCGGCGCCGCTTGATCAGCTGGACGGCGATCGTGAGCGCCGGCTTCTCGTCTGCTGGCGTGGGTTGCGGGACGGGGTCGACCTTCTTCCGAAGCTCCGCGAGCGTGACGCGGGAGCGGTCCGTGAACCAGGCCACGTAGCCCCGCGGGTTGCTCGGCGTCCAGTCTCGGAGCGAGCGATCCGGCACGACGATCGCCGTGCCGCCACGGGCGCGGTCCGGCTCCGCCGGGATGATGTCGAGATGAAAGTTGTGGGCGTAATTGAGCCGCACGCACCGGTTCTTCTTCTCGAGCATCGGCGCGTAGATTCTGTTGTCCCTGAGCCGCGCGTACACCGTGTTATAGAGCTCGAGCGCTGCCATGCCCGTGAAGAGCATCTGGCACACGAGATCGAGGTCGTACTCGTCGCGCAGGCGGGGGCGCACCGTTGTCTCCAGGGCCATCGACCCCTGCGGGTAGATCCATGGTTTGAACGGCGCGAGCGGACTGCCGTCGGCCCCGAGCCACCTTGCCACAGCCTCGTAGTGCTGGACGGCGAGCGCGTACTGCTCCGGCGTGAGCTGCAGCGCACGCGCGGCCTGCGCGAGCAGGTAGTCGAGATCCGCGTTCGGCGTGGCAAGATAGGGAGCGGCCATGGAGCACCTCGGAGCCGCGCGTTGCGTGTGCAGCGGCTCGGCCCGGCGCGGTCTGGCCGAGTCCCGGCTCCAGCCGGAACAGTGGCCTGAATATACACCCGAAGGCGCGCCGAAGCTAGGTCGAGGACACCATCGCAACCCTCTATGTCATCGGAAGTTGCACAGGAGGCCAGGCTCGTGTCTCCGGGCAACAGGCGAGGCCACGGCGGCCCTGTCGGCTATTGCTCCTGAGGCAGTTCTGGCTGATGGCTTCCTACCCGCGCCACGGTGGCCGTGCGGAGGATCTCTGCGAGCCGACGGCACTGCGCGGCCGCACGCGCGTGCTCGTCGGCGCGGCACTCAAGCCAGGCGAGTACACGTATCAAACGGGCGTCTTCTGAAGTGAGCATGCCTGGATAATCGTCCCGCGGCGTCACTCCTCCATCATCGAATCACTGCGCTCTCGACCAGCATCCTCTAGCCGCGCGGCCAGGCGCTCCCGCGCCTCATCCGCCTGCCGCAGCGGATCCTCTACCGAGCCAATCTGGACATCTCGTGACCGGCAGGAGGCGGATCCGTCTCGAATGCGCCGTTGGACGATGTGGGAGAAGCGACCCGCGGCGCGCGGGGACGCGAACTCGACGACCCAGACGAAGACATCGGAGTCATGCGCCGGATGGAAACGGTAGGAGCGCGAACTCGTCGACGAGCACCGGTGTGCTCAGCCCTCTCCCCTCCTGCACAAGAAGAGTTAGACCGCGACCTGGCTCCGATGTAGCTTGTACTCATGCGCTGTACCGTCACGCACAACGGCGTACCGCTTGTCGCCGTCGATGTCGAGAGCGGGGATAGGACGCTCGACGTCGCGCCGGCCGCGCTCATGCCCGGCTACCCTCAGGTGCTCGCGCCGTGTTTCCGCCGCGCAGAAGCGGGGGAGCAGAACGCCGAGAACTTGGCGCGAGGCTGGTGCATGACGGAGGAGGCGCGGCTCGCCGCGGAAGCCCGCGTTGCCGACGGCCACCGCGCGCTGCAGGAGCTGGCGGCGCTCGAGGGGGAGCTCGAATTGCGCGACCCCGCAGGCGCGCTCGTGCCTACCGACTCTATCCACGTTACGGAGCTGAGCTTCGCGCGCCCGGACGCCGTGACGCTGTTCGTGCAACTGCGAGAGTCGCACGCGCCAGTGCTCGCCGTCGAGCGCTCCATCCCTCGCCCCGATCGTGACTCCACGCAGCCGGACGCGAACGCTGGGGCCACGGTGACGGATGCGGCCGCGAAGGCTTCGCGATCTGTGGCTTGACGTGGGTGGATCTGCAACTCGTAACAGCGTGATCGGCCGACCTCCCAGCTTCGCTCGAGCAGTAGACCGCAACACGGACCTCGAATGAGCAACGCAAGCCTCCTCTGCCTCCTCATCACGGCATTCGCGGCAGACGGTTGCCAGTCCTCCCAGAAGGAACTCGCGAGAGTTCCGCAGATGTCCTGCTTCGCCCCGGAGAGCGGCGCGGTCGCTTACGGCGCGATTGATGTCGATAGCGGCGAGACGGGAGATGCCTCAGGCGTCCAGTTCAGCTTCGTCGTGCGCGGCGACAGCCTGCGAGGGTTTGTGGTTGATGCACGGGGTGAGATCCCGCCAGCCGTGCCGCTCAAAGACGTGCGGTTCGATCCGGCGACGGACACCGTCAGCTTCTGGTACGGCGATCAAACGCGTCATCACTTTCGGTATCACGTGACTTGTCAGGAGTTGGCCGGACTTGCCCGCCGGTTCGTCACCGATCGGGATACGGGCATGGTCCGCCGTGATACCGTGGTGCGCGCGTCGGTCGTTACGCGGCCGTGATCGTCGGGTGGGACCCCCGGCTGCGACGCGGCGCCTAAGTCGCTGGCTGAGCGAAGGCAGATACCTCACTGCGGGTATTCCTCAAACGGGAATACCTGCCAGGTATTCCGTCAAAACATGGGCGAGGGAATACCCACCGATCGCGCACGCCAACGCGCACTACGGCTCGTTTAGCCGATCACCGAGTAGAGGTGACCGCGGCCAAGGCGCGTGAGTGCTGTATTCGTGACCTGCCGTGCCGGCCGTTGAGCGCGCCGATCCGCAGCTCGGATTGGAGCCGCGGCTCCGTCGCCGAGCGCGAGTACGGTGGAGAGCGTCCATGCCGCAGTGTCGTCCGGGTCCGATCGGTCCACAATCGCGAGTTCGTCTGCCACCGCGCGACCCAGCAAGCCGAGGGCGACGACCACGGCTCGGCGCGCGCCGCGATGGCCTCCGAGTCGATCGCCGAGGAAGCTCTCGAGGTAGTCGGCGTCGCGCATTACACGACCGAGCACCCGGCGTCCGGCGGCGATGAGCGTGTTGGCGCGCGGCACGTGGAGCGTCGCCAAGAGCGCTGCCAGAGCGTCCGCGCGGTCGAGATCCGAGAGCGGGTATGTCGAGGCCCGCGGGATATGAAACCGCCGTTGCAGGCCGCCGCGCGTGGGAAAGCGGCGAACCTGGTTGAGTGGCTTCTTGGGGTACCGCAGGTCAAGCAGAAGGCCGACGATGCGCAGCCATGGTTCGAGCCCCTGGAGTGAGATGCACGCTGCCTCGCCCACCAGCACCGCCGGACCGCCCGCCGGTAGCGGCAATGGGTTCTCCACGAACCATCGAAGCGCCGCCCAGTGACGACGGTGAGTGGCGACCATGCGCGAACGAAATCGCCATGCCGCGACCCGGAGGGCGGTGCCTTCCGCCCACCGCGCCAGCGTGTCGAGCGCGGCGTCGATACGTGCGGCGACTCCGGCCAGTCGACGCCGTGCGCGTGAGCGGCATGTCCTCGCCAAGCCTTGAGCTGCTCGGGGAGGGCGTCCACGCTCACGCAGATTAGGCCCCTGAGTTCATCGCCTTCGACACCGCGGAATGGGGTCGCCTCGGCCGGTGGGGATGCGGCGGTGCCCCGGTTCGGTGTACCAGGCCGGGATCTCGGTGTTGCGGAGTGGGTGCGACCGGCTGTCGGCCGTCGGCGTGAATTATCGGGGTGCGGCGCTCGCGGCCAGTTCCCTGGCCGCTCTTCGGGGCGAATCAGTGGATCGTCTTCGGCAAGCACCGGCCACGCCCTCACCGAGACCCTCCGGCCGTAGAGGAGCGCCAGATCCGCGCCGGGCGGCGCCGAGTAGCTGGCGCCGCTGCCCGCCTACAGGCCGTACTCCGCCTTGAGTTGGTGCAGGTCCGCGAGCATCTCGTCCGCCATCGTCCGGGTGTAGATGCGCGTGATCTCGCCGCTGTTCTGCATCGCGACGATCTTCTTCAGGTCATTGCTGCGACGGCGCCATGTCAGGCCGTCGGTGACGAACAGCAACGTCGTGTCGTTGCGCTTGACATTCACGATGGTGCCGAGATCGCCGAGCACGTCGGTCTGCTTGCTGCCGGTCGCGCCGTATCCCTTTGCCTCGATGACGATGCTCGGGGCCTCCTTCGTGGGGATCGCGAAATCGCACTTCGCGGTCGAGATGCCGTCCTTGCCGACGAACGAGCAGCGCGGGACGTACTTGCCTTCGCCAAATACGGCAGCGACCTGCGTCTCCACGAAATCCTCGAGGGAGCGGCCGCGCCGCTGGCCGCTGATCGCCCGACCGCGTCCACCCTTCAGCCGCTCGACGAGGAGATCTGACCATCGGAGAGGCGTGTTCACGACCTCCATCATGCGATCAAGCAGTCCAAGACTCGCGAGCGCCGCGATGTACGCGTCCTCATTCGCCTTGAATCGCTTCACGCCAGAGCCGCCCGATCCGAGCACACTATCCAATTGCGTCTGGAACTGGTCCTTCGAGAGATCGAGGAATAGCCGGCAGACCGTCAGCGCATCGTCGAAGTGATCCTGGAGAAGGGCTCGAACGTCATCCGCGCTGAACGCCTCTTTGGTCGGGATGGCCTTTAGCCGCTCGATGATGCGAAGGGCGGTGTCGTCCTGCCACGCGGCATCCATGGCTGTCAGCGATTCGGTGATGACCTCCAGCTGCTGCTTGATCGGTTTCATCGCGCCCGGGCTACGAGTCGGTTCCCACGAGGACGTACTCCATGGTCTCGGCGCGCCCCACGCCCGCGTGCGTACCGAAGTGGTAGCGATGCGCCCGTTCGTGCACCGTCACCGCGCGCTTGTATCGCCCTAGCAGCTCACCGAGGACGCTCCGATCGGGGAAGCCGTTGTCGGAGTACGAGAGCACGATCGTGCTCCGGCGGTACTTCTGGAAGAGCCGATCGAACGCGTCGAGCGCGTCCGCACGATAGCTGAACGGCGTGTAAGGCTTCGCGATCTTCTTGACCCTGCTTGATTCGAGAATCTGGACCCCTTGCCAGTAGGTCGCGAGACCTTCGAGGAAGTGGTAGCGCTTGACGTAGCAGTTGTCATCGGCGCGTGGCACGTACGGCGGGTCGAGATAGACGAGGTCCGCTGGCTTCCGCCGATCCGGCGCGAAGGCGTCGCGCCGGGCGACGCTGTGCCGGCGGCAGTTATCGAAGACGACCTCATTGAGCTGCGCAACTTGTTCGACGAAGTGATCCGCGAGCGATAGGCGCAGATCGCGGCGGCCGTCGTCGTAGCGTGCCTCACCGTTTCGGTTGGCGACTGTGAACACGCCGCGCGGCTGTCGCTTCATGCAGGCGCGAATGAGGGCGGTCAGGACAAGCGCGCGCTGATGCCGGCCCCGCACCGCGCCGAGGTTGCCCCACACCGTGTCCAGCAGCCGGAGATCAGCGGGCGTGAAGAAGATGCCGGCGAAGGTCCGCTGGATGAAATCCGAGTGCGCGGCACTCGGGCGCAGCAGGCGATCCACGAGTCGTTCACTCACGGTCTCGTGCGAGTTCTCGACCAAAGCAGTGGTGATCGTCGTTGGGAAGGCGAGGAAGTCTGACGCGCGCACGCGCTTGCCCATGGCCTTGAGCAGGTAGGCGACGCTCCCAGCGCCCGCGAAGGGGTCCTCCGCCGTCTCGAATTCGAGCTTCGCGAAGACCCCGTGCAGCCAAGCGAGCAGGCGGTGCTTGCTCCCCATGTATCGAAACTCGGGGTAGATCGCCGCCTGTGCCGGGATGGTGGGCTCGGGTGCGCCTGTCGCGCGGACAAAGGCGGGGCGGGCGTCGCTGGCCGCTGTGCGCGCGGCCAAGGCGGTGAGATGAGGGCGGAGAACTGTCACAGTCGTCGTTTTGGGCTACATCGGAGGAGGGTGCCGGCTAACCGTCACTCGCGAACGATGGTCACCGCGGCGTGGGACCGCAATGCAGCAGCCCGGGGTGGCGGTTCCTCCGACGAGCACCGGCGGGGGCGCCATCGCCGCCGCGTTCGGCTCGAGCATCTGCTCGTTCCGATCACGGGGGCTCCGTTACCTGAACGAGGCGCGCCCCGGGGTAGCCCCCGGGGCGCGCGCATCCGTGTCCAGCGGGCCCGCTACGCGGCCCGCGTATCCTGCACGAGCGGCCACCTACCGGCGATTTCGCGGCAGGCCGCGTCAAGCTCGCGCTGGACTCGGCGGCCGCGGATCGGGGCCGTGAACTGGGCGCCGGTCGGCACATCCACGACCAGGCAGAGCTCCGGGCGCACATTTTCGATCCCCGCGCGCTCAAGGCCTACGCGAAGGAGTTCAGCGACGGCCCGCCCGCTCGTCGCGTCGAGCGGATGCTCTCTTCCGAACCCGAGCACCAGGCCGCCGTGCTGCACCCCGCGGCGCGCGCGCCGCGCCAGCAGTACGCTGGCGTGGACGGAGATTGTCACGCCCTCGAGCATGACGTGGGGCAAGCGCGGCGCGGGCAGGGCGACCACGCCACGCAACGGCAGCACCGGGTAGAGGAGGGTGAATCGCCGTACGGCATCTAGGTTGTCGCTCTGCACCCGGAAAGCGTGCTTCGCCGCGGGCGGTGTGGCGAGGATGCGCTGCTGGCCTTCTGCCAAGTGCTGCGGCACGTCGCCGCCGTGTAGGAGGGCGCGCCGAATGGCGTCCTCGGCTTGGCGGTAGTGCACCGGCTTGAACGTCCGCGGGAACTTCGCGTCGCGAAGGATGCCTTCGCGATCGGGGGCGCGCGCTACCAAGTACCGCCCCATCAAGGGCGCGCTCATCCGCGGGTGGACGCGGATCTTCTTAAACGGGTCCATCGGAGTATGGGTCTCCTGGGCGATCCTACGCGGAGCCTTGACGGCCCTCAGCCGCCGCGTAGGTTCTCGCCTACCAAGGTTGTGTACAAAACGGCGGACCCTCATCCGCCGGCCTTGCCCGCCGCGGCCCTCACCGCGGCGGTTTTTTTGCCGAGCAGGCTCGTTGCCCGGCAAGGCAGCTCCCTCGGGAATGAGGGTGTATAGCGCGTGGCGATGCTGCCTATCGCCATACTACAACGCGAACGCTTCCTGTCCAACAAGGTCTGTGCTGCGGTCTCGGGTGGCTCGGTGCGGGTGGGGAGTCGCAGGGTCGTTTGGCGTAGAGCTTCAGCACCCCGATTCTCGACGGGGCCAGATTGTACCGACGTTCGCATTTCCGCGCCCCGGCTGGCCGGACAACTCCATCGGTAGAATCCGAATCCTCCCAGCGGCTCGATCCAGCGCGATCAGCGCCAGCGCTCCCAGACCTTCGATCGGCAGGACGGCATCCCGGGGCTGCACCTTGGGAGGTGTGGAAACCAGTCCGATGCAGTGCCGGAGTGGCAGTCCATCCGGCAGGGCGGGTTGCTGATGATCTTGGCGAACTCGCTCTGAATGACGTCGGGCCCACGGCCCGGCCGCCGGCGCCCTTCGACGACCGCAAAACCGAGAGCAGCTGCGGGGCGCGCTGAGGGGCCCCTAGGGCGAGGCGAGCGGAGACATGCGGCTACAGCGAGGACCCGTCCGGAGTCCGCCACTCGCCCGACGTCACGAGGTGTACCCGATCCTCTCGTATGGCGAGCAACTCGGCGATCGCCGCGCTGAGCGCACGCAGGCTGAACGGCTTTTCGAGGAAGAGGAGGCCATCGACACTCAGCAGGGCGGCGACGTCGGCGCGGCGTTGCAGCGCCGATCGGTCGTAGGCGGACATGAGAATGAGGCGCCCCGGCGTGGTTCGGTGGCGCAGTGCATCGAGTACCGCTGGACTCCCCGGCGCGGGCAGGACGGCATCCACAACGGCGACGTCGATGGCGTGCTCGCCTTGCTGGACAAGGTGGATCGCCTCCAACGCATCACCCGTTTCGAGAACGTGATAGCCTTCGCGCTCGAGCATCGCCCGCACGGCCGATCGTACCGCTGGGTGATCTTCGACGAGTAGGATGGTGGGGACAGCTGGCATGAGGAGTGGAGCTGAAGTGCGGCCGACGCCCAACGGGGCGCGGCGAGGCCTCGTCCGCGCCCGGGAGTGCCTGACGAATGCTGCACAGGCCGACCCGCATGAGCAAGCTCTTACGATTGCGGGAGTGGAACGTGGAGCGCGGCTGGTCCCGGGAAGCGCAGCGCGAAGGACGACCGCGGGCATGGCGCGCGCGATCAGATCACATCTGGGAAGAGAGTGCGCACCGAAACGAAGGCGGTCCCTTCTTCGACAGCACGCCGTGCCTTGGCCGCAACCAGGTCGGGGAGGCTCGCTTTGCCCGTCAGCACCGTGTGCAGGTCAAGGCCATCCATGCACACCAGATTCGTGTTCTTGCCGCGGCCGAAGGCGTCGAGCCCCTCTGCGGTGAAGCCAGCGAGGCTTACGAACATTCCCCGGGCCCACTGCGCCTTACCGGCGACCTTCCCCGCGAGCACCAATAGGGGCGCCTCACCCACCTTCTCGCCCGTCCACTTAGCCTCGAGCAAGTAGGTCTGGCCCTCCAACGAGAAGCTCCCGTCGATCTGTTCGCCGCGGAGGCGAAACGAGCCGCGAGGAGCCAGCCCGAAAAGGTCGAAAAGTTCGTTGAGCAGCCGCTCGAACGCGAAGCCGCGAGGACTGGGTGCGAGTCGCGCCAAAGCCGTCAGAGACCCCTGGAGTGCGTTGAGCTGCGCCATCGTGGCGCCGCGAGACGTCGCCATCTGGGGCCCGCTGGGCGGCCCGAGCGGGAGGTCGGCGAGGAAGTCGGGCGCGTGCAGTTCCTTGATCCGGAATCCCACGCGCTCAACGAGGCCGTTGAGCGCAGCGATGTCCGCGCGTGTCAGCGGGGCCTGCTTGTGCCGGCGATAGCTGATGCCCTGCTGAACGACGTCGCGTACGAGCGTGCAGAACCGCTTCGGCTCGTGCTCTAGGGTCAGCGTGAGGAGCTGGGTCACCGCGGGCCGCTTACTCCCGCCCGACCAGTACCGCTCGAGCCCCAAGCGGCGCGCCACCCCTTCGAACGAGATGGCGGCGTGGGCGTGCGGGTGAGGCGTGCCGGGTAGGTACGCCACAAGGTGCTCCGCGAGTTCCGCGACGGCGTGTGCGCGCGCGAGCGAAAGAGGCATCGGTTCTCCTCCACCTCAGGGATGGGCGGCGCCGTTAATCCAAGGATCGCGTGCGGGGACGCGGGCCAGACGTGCCGGGTCGGTACCGTCATTCTCTGTCGGCCCCGGCCGATGATCGCCAATCTGCCAGACCGTGCTCCCTCGTCAAGCGAGCACGATGGCAAACGCGGCACGAAAGATCAGCATCCACGCGTAGCCGAAGACGCCGGCTTCGCATAACGAGCCGCTCGGCTCCGCTCCCTCGGGGTGGCGCGCCGAACGCCAGTGGAGTAGCATCACCACGGAACTGACGACAGCGGCGCCCCGCCTCGCCGCTTGCGCTTTCTCCGCGTGACTCTCACGTGACTGCGGTGCCGATGCGTTTGATCACGATCCTCTCCCCCGAAGACACTGAGAGTCTCGGCACGACCGGGTGTGGCTGCCTGCTGGGACTCGCCCTCATCATCGCCGTGGTCGGCGTCTTCCAGGCGGTCGGGAAGTGGTGGCACACCCACGAGGAGCGAGTCGCCGTGGCAGAAGAGCAGCGCCTCGACGTCGAGGATCCGAATCGGGCGTGCCGCCAGCAGATCGCGGATGCGCTCGAGGACCATGTCACCCCGGCCGAGTTCACCGTCCGGGACACGGTCCCGGGCAGCTACTTCCGCTTCTTCGCTTACGACCGGATGCTCGACGGGAGCCACTGGATGACGGTGCTGATCGCCAAAGACACGGTGACGAGCGCGGGCACGGAGCCCATCTGCTCGTCCGCGTTCGGGGAGAACGTCGCGCCGGACGGAAGTGTCGAGTACCCGCCCAATGAGATCACGCGGGCGTTCCATGCGCTGCTTCAGAGACGAGGCATTCCGCATCCGGCGCACCCGATTCGTCATCGACGCCGCTGACCGAGGCGCCCGTTCTCGAGTAGCTCCCGAAGAGCAGTTCACTCCTCGCCTGCCGGAATCCGATCCCCGATGCCCCTTCGTTCTCTCATTATCGCCGTGCTCGCACTCGCGGCGCTCGGCTGCACCCAAGCGCCGCCACGCACTGCGGCACGGCCGGCCCCGCGAACCATCGGGGCGATGATGCTGACGTACGATGCGGATCCCCTGACGCAGGTCCGCCGGCCCAGCCTCTCCACCTTCGACGACAAGCAGAACGGCATGCTCGGCTTCTGGTGCCTCGAGAACGGGCTGGCAGTGCTGGTGGGCTTGAGCGGCGACGCCGCTGCGGGGGCGCCGCCCGCCGTCGCGATCCGGTACGCCACCGACAGTATGGCGGCCCCCGCGGCCGCGACGGACTGGCTGGTCCAGCAGCAGCGCGGGTTTCGGCTGGCATACCTGCGGCCGGACCGAGTGCCAGCGTTCACCGCCGAGATGCTGAAGGTCCCAGAGGTACGCATCGAGGTGGCGAACCCGCGAAACCAGTCGGTGACGACCTACACCTTCTCACTCGCGGGCCTCCGCGCCGCACTACCACTCCTCACCTGCGTGGGTGCCCAGCGCCGGACCGACCACGCGGGGCGGGCAACGACCTGAGAGGCGCTGGGCGAGGACCGCATACAGGGGCTAGGGAGAAGACGACCGCCAGTGCCGAAGGGTGGTGGGCCTCCACCCGGCCGGCGGATGGCCGCCAACGTGGGCGAACGGTCTCTTCTCCGATGGGAAGGAGAGTTGAGGGATTGCAGGCACGCCGGCCGCCATGGCGCTGGGCTGGACAGGCGGAAGCAGCCTCCCGATCTTCGGTTGCCGATTGTCTATGAGAATGGCGATTCCCAAAGATCACCAGCGACACGCAGCCCGATCTCGACCATGCCCGAACCCGGCACCATCCTCGCCGCCGCCGTGGCCCTTGAGCGCACCGCGAAGGCCATCGGCCTCACCGCCGGCGGTGAGGAGTTCTTCAAGCGCATCGGGGGCGCGCTGGGCGGCACGGTCGCCGAGGCGCTCGGGAACGTGAAGGCGCGCCGGGAGGAGAACGCCACGTCGACGCTGAACCGCGCGGCGGAGATAAGCGCCGCGGCCGGGCTCGAGCCCCGGCCCGTGCCGCTCCGCCTCCTCGCCCCGATTCTGGACGGCGCGAGCGTCGAGGACGAGCCCTCGATGCAGGAACGCTGGGCGGCGCTCCTCGCGAACGCGACCGCAAATCCCGACGCCATCCCGCCGCTCTTCCCGCGCATGCTCGCGGAGCTCACGCCGGCCGCCGCGCAACTGCTCGACACCATCGGCACGCTGCAGGAGGCGGGGATCCGGACCGGGGCCGGATTCCGCATTCCCCTGAAGGGGGCCGTGGATTACGTCGGCGGTGGTACGGACTTGCTGCTCGACTACTTCGACGCGGCGATGATCCTAGAGGCCTTCTCCCTCATCGCCCGGCAGTCCGACTTACTGAACAGGAAGCCCGGCATCGGCGCCGACACCGCGTATCTGCTGACCGATCTCGGCGACGCGTTCCTCAGCGCCTGCCGTACGCTGGCCTGGCCGCAGGCAGCGTGACGGACGCTGCCCCGGTCCTCACGGGCGAGATCGTTGGGCCGCTGGCACCGCCCCCATTGGCGCCGGCCTCATCGCTCTACGAGGCCGCCGTGCGGCCCGTGCACGTGTACCTTGACCAACGCCTTGGCGCGGCTCCCGTCGCACCACGGAGCAGGCGCTCGACGTCCTCGCGCGCCTCGTCACCGACGGCCGCGCCACGGCCCGGACCTGCCCCTTGGCCGCTCCGCTACGAGTACACGGCGGCGCTCTCCAAGCGGCTCCGCGCGCGCGGCTACGAACGGGCGAGCAGGCCAAGATGCGCGCCGCGCCCCGCGCCGTGCTTCGCCAAGAGTGGCAGCGCGGGCTCATGGACCACGAGACGATGCAGCGGGCGGCGAACGTGCAGCCCTGCGGGCGCGCAGCGTCTGAACAGCAACCCTACGCCGCCCCGCCGTATACCATGGGAGGCTATGAAGCGCGACTTACCACTGTGACAGCAACTGTGCCAACATAGGCCGGTTTTGCCGCTTTTTGCCGGTGGTTTTGGCACAGTCTCGACAAGCGCTAAGAAGTTAACACGTTGTCACACAAGAGAGTTACATACTAGGTTGACAACAAGGTGCGGCGGCCGTGGTGCCCCACCTTCAGCACGTCCGCCCGCAGCCGCTCGGCCCCACCCGCGAGCACCCATCCCTCCTCCGCCGCATCCGCATCCCCCACCAGGAGGAAGCGCACCCGCCCGACCCGAAGCAGCACGATCGCGCTCGCCTCGTTCGCGTCCGTCTGGGCGGCCACCCACGCGGAATCGGGGGCGAGAAAGGTCAGGGAGACGCCGTCCACCACCGTCGAATCGCCCGGGTGCACGCGTCGCCACGCGGTACCCTCGACCCGCGCCGCGACGAGGGAGGCCCGATAGCTGTCCGTGGGCAGGACGAACGCTGCATCGAGATACTGCCGCGGGTGCAGCGCCCTGATGACCGTCGCCGCGCCGCCCACGTGATCGGTGTGGGGGTGCGACAGGATGAAGAGCGCGAGCGCCCCGCCGCGGCGCGCGAGGTACGGCACGACGACGGCGCGGCCCTCGTCGCCGCCCCGCCAGGCACGCCCCGCATCCACGAGGATCCAGCTGCCGTGCGGCGTCCGCACGGCGATCGCGTCGCCCTGCCCGACGTCGAGCATGTGCAGCTCGGTCATCCCGCTGCCGGCCGGCACGAGCGGCAGCCACGCGACCAGCGCCAGCGCGCCCCCCGCCGCGACGAGCGCGCGTCCCGGCCACCGGCTCACGCACGCCACCACGAGGGCCGTCGAGAACGCGCCGCCAAGGATCGCCCCCGGCAGCGTCGGCGCGAGCTCGAGGCGCGCGAAGGGGATCGCCGCGCCCCACGCGGCGATGGCGTCGAAGGCGACGAGGAGCGGGTGCGCCGCATCGGCGATCCAGTGGGCCACGGCGGGGAACGGCGCGAGCACCAGGGTGGCGAAGAGCATCGGTTGGGCGAGCGCCATCACCGGATCGGCGGCGAGGTTCGTGAGCGGCCCGACGACGCTCACGCGCCCGAAGGTCCAGGCGACGAGGGGCGCGGAGACGAGCGTCGCGAGCGCCGAGGCGAGGATGCCCCGCGCGAGGTCGCGTCGCCAGCCGATCCAGTCGCGCGGGAGGACGCGCTTCGCCAGCCGCGACGCGGCGATCAGCGCGGCGACGCCGGCGACGCTCAACTGGTAGCCGAGGTCCAGGACCGTCGCCGGCGACAGCACGGGACCGAACGCCCCGATGGCGAGCACCGCCCAGGGCGAGGTGGGGCGCTGAAGGAACCGGGAGAGCTCGAGCATGGCGAGCATCACCGCCGAGCGTACGGCCGGCGGCGGCGCGCCGATCGCGGCGACGTAGACGCCGATGATGCCGATCGTCGCCCCGGTCACGATGCGGCGCGGGAGGCGGAGGAGGCGGAGGAAGAGATCGAGCGCGAAGGCGATGATCCCGACGTGCAGCCCGGAGATGGAGAGCATGTGCGCGAGCCCCGCGGCGGCGTAGCGGTCGCGGATCTCGGGGGAGAGCTGGCGGGTGTCGGCCACGAGGAGGGCGCGCACGAGGGGCGCGTCCGCGCCGAAGAGGGTGTCCACCGTCGCGCCGGCATGCGCGCGCCAGCGGTCGAGCGGTCCGGGAGGCGCGAGGAGACGCACGGTCGCGTGGTCGACGAGGAGGCCGCGGAGCGAGGGGACCACGGTCCCGCGCGCGAGCACCGTGGCGCCGGGCGGCGCGCGGCCGCGCTCGACGCTCAGCGCGATGCTCGCGTCGCACGCGCGCGCGCGGCCGGGGACGAATGCGCCCGGGGCCGCGGGCGCCGCGAGGACGACCTCCCAGGCATGCCCGGCGATCAGCCGCGCGGCACAGGCGCGCGATTCGGCGGCGTGCGCGGTGCCGACGAGCGCTCCGGCGCCAAACGAGAGCGCGAGCCCGCCGAGCGCGCGGGCGCGCCGCGCGAGGACGAGGACGCCCGTCGCGACGGCGAGGGCCAGCGCGCCGGGGAGGGCGCCGGCGAAGCCGGCGAGGAGACCGGCGGCGTAGGAGAGGACGGCGGCGGCGACGAGGGGCATCGGGTGGCGACGCGAAGCGCCACGCCCGCCCCGCGCCTACGCGCCGGCCGACGGAGTGCCGGAGGGCGGCGTGTGCCGCGGGCTCTGCGCGACGACGCGCATCGCCTCGAGGACGCGCGCCAGCAGCTCGGCGCGCGTCTGCTCGCCGCGGACGTCGAGGCTGGCCAGCGCGAAGCCGCGCGAGGACGTGGCGTAGCGCGGACGAGTGTGGTTCATGACCAGCGCCAGGACGTCATCCTTGCACCGCTGACAGGCGCAGAACCCCGGATGCCGGACGAGGAGCTCCGCGTGCAGCTCCCGCACCGCGTCCTCGACGAGGTTCTTCATCCGGCGAGCGGGAGCGCCTGCCGTTCGCGGACGATGGCGCCGGTGAAGGTGGAGCCGGTCGTGCCGGTCAGCTCGACGGTGAAGTAGCGACCGATCATCGACTCGTCGCCAGGCAGGAGCACCGTCTTGAAGTCGCGCGTCCGCGCCTGGAGCAGGTCGCCGCCGCGGCGTGCCGCCTTCTCCACGAGCACCTCGTGGCGCCGGCCGAGGAGGCCGAGATTCTGCTCGCGGGCGATCCCGCGCACCGTCTCCACCAGGCGCTGCATCCGCTCGCTCGCCACGTCCTCCGGCACCTGCAGCTCGGCCGGGAGGCGCGTCGCCGGGGTGCCGTCGCGCGGCGAGAAGATGAAGGTGAAGGCGTCGGAGAAGCCGACGGCGCGCACGGCGCTCAGCGTCTCCTCGAAGTCCTCCTCCGTCTCGCCCGGGAAGCCGACGATGATGTCCGTCGTGAGCGAGAGGCCGGGGATCGCGGCGCGCAGCCGATCGACGCACTCGAGATAGCTCTCGCGCGTGTAGCGGCGCAGCATGCGCTTGAGCGTGCGCGTCGAGCCGGACTGCATCGGCAGGTGCACGTGCTCGCACACCGTCGGCACCTCGGCGAGGGCGCGGATCACGCGATCGGTGAAGTCGTTCGGGTGCGGGCTCGTGTAGCGCACGCGGCGAATGCCCGGCACGCTGCCGACCGCGCGCAGCAGGTCGGCGAAATCGTGCTCGCCGTCGTCGTACGAGTTGACCGTCTGCCCAAGGAGGACGACCTCGGTCATCCCGTCGGCCACGACCTGCTCCACCTCGCGCACCACGTCGGCGAGGCGACGGCTGCGCTCCGACCCGCGGGTGTACGGCACGATGCAGTACGTGCAGCGGTAGTCGCAGCCGCGCTGCACCGGGATCCACGCCTTCACCCGGTCGAAGCGCTTGGGCTGGAAGTCCTCGTAGTGCTCCTCGAGGTCGAAGCTGGTGGCGATCGACCGCTCGCCGCGCCGCGCGCCCTCGACGAGCGCGGGGAGGGCGCGATAGCCGTCGGGGCCGACGACGAGGCTGACGTGCTTCGCCTTCTCGAGGAGCTGCGGGCCGAGCCGCTGCGCCATGCACCCGGCGACGCCGAGCACGGAGTCCGGCTTCATGAACCGCTTCAGCTCGCCCAGCCGGCCGATGACCCGCTGCTCGGCGTGATCGCGGATCGCGCAGGTGTTGACGATGATCACGTCCGCGCCGTCCGGCTGGTCCACCGCCTCGTACCCCTCGTCGGCGAGCTTGCCGAGCATGAGCTCGGAGTCGCTGACGTTCATCTGGCAGCCGTAGGTTTCGACGTAGACGGTGGGCATCGGAGCCTGATGGGTGGAGACGGGCAGCGCGGTGTGCGACGGCCAAGGTGCCGCGATCGACCGGCGTTCGCCGCGACCGCTCGGATCAGATCGGGAGGGCGACCAGCTCGCCGTCCTGCAGTACCAGCTCCGCCGTAAGGCGTGCCCCGCGAGGCAGTTGGGACGCCGGCAGCGAGACGGAAAGATAATCCTCGGTGAGCCCTTCGCGCGCCCCCCGTCCCGCCGCGCCCGGCGCCTCCGCACCGCCGCGCGCCCCGATCGCGACCACGTCGGCCCGGTGATCCAGTCGATCCCCGCCCCCGCCGCGCCGCGCCCGATAGGCCGCCGCCTTCCGCGCGCCGATCGCCCGGAGCTCCGCCGCGCGTGCGTGGGAGACGTTCGCCGGCACGTCGCCGTCGAGGCGCTCGGCGGCGGTGCCGGGGCGCGGCGAGAAGGGGAAGACGTGGAGATACGTGAACGGCAGCCGCTCGACGAGCGCCACGGTGCGCGCGTGATCCTCGTCCGTCTCGCCCGGGAATCCGGTGATGACGTCGGCGCCGAGGCCGAACGCCGGGCGCGCCGCGACGAGCCGCTCGACCGCGGCGGCGTAGCGCGCGGCCGTGTACCAGTGCCGCCCCATGCGCCGCAGCAGGCGGTCGCTCCCCGACTGGAGGGGCGCGTGGAGGTACGGGCAGACGCGCGCCGGCTCGCCGGTCAGGAGGTCGAAGAGGCGGTCGTCCACCTCCGTCGCCTCGAGCGACGACAGGCGGAAGCGCACGCCGGGGACGCGCCTGACGAGCGTCTCGAGCAGCGCGCCGAGCGAGCCGCCCATGTCGGTGCCATACGAGCCGATGTGGATCCCGGTGAGGACGATCTCGGGATGTCGCTCGGCCAGGCGCTCCGCCTCGGCGACGAGGTCCGCCGCCGGCCGGCTGCGGTTCGCGCCGCGGGCGAGGCGCGTCGCGCAGAAGGTGCAGTGCTCGTCGCAGCCGTCCTGGATGCGGAGGAGGGCGCGGGTGGTCGTCTGCGCGGCCGCGCGTGCGATCACGGCGTCGGGCGCGAGGTCGAGCGCCTGGGCGAGCGCCGGGAGGTCGGCGCCCGGGACGAGGCCGACGACGCCGGGCAGCCCACCGAGCGCGCCGCCGTCGCCCTGATCCCGCGGCAGCCCCGGCGCGCAGCCCATCACGATGCTGCGCAGCTCCGGCTGCAGCCGCGCGGCGCGGCGCACGGACTTGCGCAGGTCGCGCACCGCCTCGGCGGTCACCGCGCAGCTGTTGAAGACCGCGACGTCGGCGTCGGCCGCGGACGCGACGACGGTATGTCCCGCGCCCTCGACCATGGCGCGCACCATCTCCGTGTCGTAGTGGTTCGCGCGGCAGCCGAAGGTCTGCAGGAAGATTCTCACACCGGTACGGGCCCGCCCGAGCTGACCTTGACGACGCGTGCCGCCGGCTTGAGCGGCAGCGCGATGTGGAACGCGCTTCCCTGCCCCTCGGCGCTCTGCACCCAGATCCGGCCGCCATGGGCATCCACGACGAGCTTGCAGAAGGCGAGGCCGAGCCCCGAGCTGCGCGTGCGCGGCGCGATCGACGTCTTCACGCGCTCGAACTTGCGGAAGATGACCTCGTGGTACTCCGGCGGGATCCCGGGGCCGTTGTCGGCGACGGTGAAGAGGATCCCGTCGCCGTTCCGCCGCGCGCTGAGGTGCAGCCGCACCGCCGACGGCGAGTGCGTCAGCGCGTTCTGGAGGAGGTTGGCGACGACGCGCTTGAGCAGCGCCTTGTCGGCCTCGAACACCGGCGCATCGTCAGGCACCTCCACCGTGGCCACGGCGCCCTCCTGCTGGAATCGGAGCGCCCACTCGTGCACGATCTCGGTGAGGAACGCCGCCGGCGCGATCGGCTGGAGGTCGAGCGTGAGCTCCGCTTCCTCGAGGCGCGAGACCTCCAGCAGGTCGTTGATGAGGGCGAGCAGGTCCTCCGCCTTCCCCTCGGCGTCGGCGAGCGCCTTGCGCTGCGCCTCGACGAGCGCGCCGAAGTCGCCGTCGAGGAGCATCTCCATCGTCGCGAGCACGGAGGTGAGCGGCGACTTGAGGTCGTGCACGATCATCTTCATCAGGTCGTCGCGCAGCTTCTCGAGCTCGCGCTGCTTGCGCAGGCTCTGCTCCAGGGCGTCGGTCGCCGCCTTCAGCTTGAGGAGGCTGCGCACGCGCGCGCCCAGCACCAGCCGGTTGTGCGGCTTCGTGAGGAAGTCGTCGCCCCCCGCCTCGATCGCCTTCACGCGGTCGGTGGTGTCGTTGAGCGCCGTGACGAAGATGACGGGGATGCTCCGCGTGCGCGGGTCGCGCTTGATGCGGCGGCAGACCTCGAAGCCGGTGGAGCGGTCGTCGACGCCGAGGTCGCCCGCGGGCATCGAGACGTCGAGGATGCAGAGGTCCGGCCGGCAGTCGTAGCACTTCTGCAGCGCCTCCGGCCCGTCCTTCGCGGCGACGGCGCGGAAGCCGAGGACGTGGAGCTGGTCGAACAGCAGCTCCACGTTCGCCTGGACGTCGTCGGCGACGAGGATCAGCGGCGCGTCGGCCGGGAGGGCGCTGTTCTCCACGAACGACTCAGGGGCGGACGGTGAGCCCGATGCTGAGGATCCAGGCGCGCTCGCCGATGCCCACGCCGGCATCGCGCATCGCGCGGATGGCCGCGAGGTCCACGCTCGCGCGGCCATTGGCGAGGAGGGTCCCGAGGCCACCGCTGAGGCTCCGCTCCGTGACCTTGTGCCCGTCCGCCGCGAAGGGAAGCGTGCGCCAGCGCGCGCCGGCGCGCAACATCAGCGCGCGATTGGCGAAGCGCGGCCCGGCGATGTCGGCGCCGATGCTCGAGTCCCAGGCGTCGGTCGCCCGTTCGCCGCCGAGGGTGCCGAGCGCGGACCACTTCTCGAGCGAGGTGCGCGCGGCGATGGTGGTGCCGAGGATGCCGATGTAGGCGATCGACGCGCCGAAGCGGTCGGGGATGCGGGCGTGGCCGAGCGCCGTGTCGCCCGCGCTCTTCCGCAGGGTGGCGCCGTAACGGTACGAGGCGGCGAGGATGAGCTGCCGCGGCACGAGGAACTCGGCGCCGGCGGAGAGCGCGCCGCCGGTGTAGCTCACCGTGCGCTGCTCGCCGAACGTCGAGAACACCGAGCTGTCGGGAAAGACGCGCTCGACGGAGTCGCGATGGCTCCCGCTGTACACGTGCAGCCCGGCGCCGAGCCGCAGCCAGGCGCTGGGGTTGTAGGCGAGGCCCGCGCTCAGGTCGTTGATCGCGCCGTCGACGCGGTTCATGATCGTGCCGCCGATCGTGTCGGTGCCGACGACCTGGCTCGTCGGCGCCGTGGTCATCCAGGTGGCGTCGAGGAAGGTGGAGGCCGAGAGGCCGACCATCCACTTCTGCCCCATCGGGAAGGCGGCGAGGACGAGGGGATAACGCGCCGTCGTGGTGCGCTCCGCGGTGCCGGAGGTGGTGACGGTGCGATACTCGGGCTCGATCTGGAAGAAGAGCGTGGTCGTGCCGAAGTCGATGAGCGCCGCGGGGTTGATCGGCGAGTTCGGATCGACCTCGCCCATCGCGCCGCCCGCGCCGAGGGAGCGCGTGCTGAGCTGCCCCGGCGGGTAGCCGAGGCCGTGGGTGCTGAGGTTGCCCTGCGCGGCCGCCGGGCGGGCGGCGAAGAGGACCGCGGCCACGGTGGCGAGGGCCATGCGGCGTGCGACTCCGGCCCGGCGCCGGATGACGGAGGAGATCATCATCGGCATCACGGAAGACCGAAGGTCACGTGGGGGACGTACGTCAGCCGCAGGCGCGGCCGGACGTCCGCCGGCGCCGCGGTCGAGTAGAACAGCACCTGCGCGCCCGTCGCGCCCTCGGTGTTCGCGCGCAGGCCGAGCGCGCGCGGCGCCGAGTCGCTCGGCGTCGCCGCCCAGCGCTGGACGAGCGGGACGAGCTGGATGCGCTTGAGCCCCGTGTCGTTGGGGAACACGAGCGTCGAATCGAGCCCGTAGGTGCCGGGCGCGGAGGCGAGGCGCAGCGCCTGGCCGATGTCGGTGACGGCGCGGCCGGCGATCAGCGGCAGCGGCTGCACGTACATGCTGTCCTTGCCCGCTGGACTCGCCGCGTTCGGCACCTCGGTGAGGAGGAGCGTCGCGCGCACGATCCGCGTCGAGTCGAGGATGCTCCGCGGGATGTCGAAGCGGATGTACGTCCGCGCGCTGGGCATGCCGCCGACGGCGAACGTCCCCGCCGGCGGGAGCGGCGGCCCCTTCGCGACGAGCACGAAATCGCCGAGCGCCGAGCGCAGGAAGGCGAGGTTCGGGTTGGAGGGCGTGAGCGACCGCGGCGAGACGGTCACCGCTGGCACCGTCGTGTCGGTGGCGACGCGGAATCGCAGGTCCATGCTTCCCGACGCCACGCCCGAGCTGTACAGGCGCACCGCCTGGGACGACGTGCTGTGCAGGCGGAAGCCGACGCGCAGCGGGCGGCCGCGGGTGATCTTCGCGAGCACGCTGTCGTTCGAGATGGGCACGGAGATCGACTCGACGATCGACTCCGGCGCGAAGGTCCGCGACCCGAGCAGCCGGTCGGGAGTGAAGTACGCGAGGATCTGCGACGCGACGGTGTCCGCGGTCGTCGTGTCGCCCACGTCGTAGGCCTCGATCGTCACCGGCGCCGTGGCCTTGCCGTGAAGCGTGTCGACGACGATGCTGATTGCCGCACTGTCCACCATGCGGATCGTGCTGTCCGCCGTGGCCGTGCTGCTCCGGTAGGTGGACGGCAGCGAGTCGTAGCGCACGATGACCCGCGTGTCGAGCGTATCGCCGCGGTTCGCGAGGAGCAGGTAGGTCTCCTCCCCGATCGGCGGGAAGCCGGGCACGGTGGTATCCACGACCACGGCGTCGATCGTCGTGTCCTGGAGGACCACTTCGTTGGAGGGGCAGAGCTGCGGACAGGCCGCGCCCGCCTCGATCTTCTCGCTGCAGCCGGCGACGACCGCCACGGCGAACGCCGCGGCGCCAAGCACGGCAAGGCGTCTATGCAACACGAACAATCCGGTTCATCGCCGGTCCAGGGAGTGCGGGGTGAATGCCTTGGGCAGCAGCTCGTCGAGCGTCCAGCGGGCCTCGCCGCCGTCGCGCGTGATGCTGACGACCAGGAGGTGCGGCGCGAACTCGATGAGCGCCTGGCGACAGACGCCGCAGGGCGGCGCCGGCTCGTCGGCCTCGGTGGCGATCGTGAGCGCCTCGAACGAGCGGATGCCGCGCGCGACGGCCGCGGCGAGGGCGCCGCGCTCGGCGCAGATGCCGGCCGGGAAGGACGCGTTCTCCACGTTGCACCCTTCCGTCACGGTGCCGTCGGTGCCGAGGAGCGCCGCGCCCACGCGGAAGCGGGAGTACGGCGCGTACGCGCGCTCCATCGCCGCCAGCGCGCGCTCGCGCAGGATCCGCAGCGTGCGCTCGGCTGGTTCCGGGGCGCCGCGCGCCGCCTGCACTTCCTGCGGCAGGCCGCTCGTCATGCGTCCCCCACCGCGCGCGCCAGGAACGAGGTGCCGCGCCCGCGGAAGTCCACGTCGAGCCACTCCGCGGCCGTGGCCCCGAGGTCGGAGAAGGTCGCGCGCCGGCCAAGGTCCACGGGCCGCACGCGCCGACCGAGCACGAGCAACGGGACGCACTCCCGCGCGTGGTCGGTGGACGGCGTCGTCGGATCGTTCCCGTGGTCGGCCGTGATGAAGAGCAGATCGTCCTCGCGCAGGTGAGAGAGCAGCGTCGGCAGTGCGGCATCGAACTCCCGCAGCGCCCGGTAGAACCCCGGAACATCGTTCCGGTGCCCGTACAACTGGTCGAAATCTACAAGGTTGGCGAAGAGCAACCCACTGGGCGCCGTTCCGAGCCACTCGTCGATGGCGCGGATCCCCTCCGCGTTCCCCGCCGTGTGCCGGGACTGGATGCTCCGGCCGGCGAAGAGATCGTCCACCTTCCCCACCCCGGTACGCGGGACGCCGGCCGCCGCGAGGGCGTCCACCAGCGTCTCCGCCGGGGGCGCGATGGAGAAGTCGCGGCGATGCGCCGTGCGCTCGTACGCGCCCGGCGAGCCGACGAACGGACGCGCGATGACGCGCGACACGTTATGCGGCGGCACGAGCATCGCGCGCGCGATCTCGCACCCGCGATAGAGCTCCTCGAGCGGGATCACCCCCTCGTGCGCCGCCACCTGGAAGACCGAGTCCGCGGAGGTGTAGAGGATCCAGCGGCCGGTGCGCTCGTGCTCGGGGCCGTACTCGTCGATGATCGCCGTGCCGCTCCCCACCACGTTGCCGATGACGCCCCGACCGGTGCGCCGCGCGAACTCGTCGACGATCTCCGGCGGGAAGCCGTGCGGATAGGTGGGAAAGGGGCGCGCGAGGTGCACGCCGGCGATCTCCCAGTGGCCGGTGGTGCTGTCCTTCCCCGCCGAACAGGGCTGCATGATCCCCCAGGCGCCCCCGGCGGGGTTCGCGGGGCGCACGCCGGCGAGCGGGGCGATGTTCCCGAGCCCGGCGCGCTCGAGGTTCGGCAGCTCGAGCCCGCCGACCGCGCGCGAGAGGTTGCCGAGCGTGTCGCTGCCGACGTCTCCGTACGCGGCCGCGTCGGGCGCCGCGCCGATGCCCACGCCGTCGAGGACGACGATCGCCGCGCGCTTCATGTCGCGTCTCCGAGATAGCGGCGCCGCAGCCGGCACCGCAGCCCGGTGAGGAGCTCGTATGGCGAGACGTCGCCCGCGCGCGCGACATCCACGAGCTCGAGCCGCTGCGCGTCGTCGCTCCCGACGAGGGTGGCGACGTCGCCCAGCTCGCATGGCACATCGGTCACGTCCACCATCGTCATGTCCATCGTCACGAGGCCGGCGATGGGCGCGCAGCGCCCGTTGAGGAGGACCGTGCCGCGGTTGCTCAACGCGCGCCGGTAGCCGTCGGCGTAGCCGATGGCGAGCGTGGCGATGCGCCGCGGGCCGTCCGCGCGCCAGGTCGCGTCGTAGCTCACCGTCTCGCCGTCGGCTACGGTGCGCAGGTCGACGACGCGCGCGCGCACCGCCGCCACCGGCTCGGGCGCGATCTCCGGGCGGTCGGTGCCGACGCCGTAGAGGAACACCCCCGGGCGGGCGAGATCCCAGCGCGACGGCCCGCTGGCCTCGACCCCGGGACTGTTCTCCACGTGCAGCAGCGACGGCCGCGCGGGCAGCCGCGCGACCGCGGCGGCGAAGCGCTCCTCCTGGAGCTCGCGCGAGCCGTCGTCCAGCTCGGCGGAGTGCAGGTGCGTGAACGCGCCCTCGGGGGGCACGGCGGCGAGCAGGTCGTGCAGCGAGTCCACCTCGTCCCAGGGAATGCCCGCGCGATTCATGCCGGTGTCGATGGCGAGCTGCCACGGCAGCCCCGTCGCGCGCCAGTGCTCGATCTCGGCGCGCCGCCCGAGCGTCGGCGTCAGGCGCGCGTCGCGCGCGGCGTCGAGATCGTCGAGCAGCAGCGGCGTGAAGACGACGATCGGACGCACGATGCCGGCGCGGCGCAGTTCTTCCCCTTCGTCGACCGTCGCCACGCCGTAGCCCCAGGGCTCGAGCGCCTCGAGCGCATGCGTGACGCGGACCGCGCCCAGACCATACGCGTCCGCCTTCACCATCGGGAGCAGCGGCACGCCGGCGCGGTCGCGCACGCGACGGCCATTTCGCACCAGCGCGCCGAGGTCCACTTCGACCCAGGCGCGCGACATCAGGCTCTGCATTGACGCATCGTTCGCAGGGCGGGTAGTATACCGGACCCGAGGAGGCTATGCAAGACAAACCGTCGCTTGAAGATACGCTCTCGCTCATGCGCGATCTGCGCGCGCGATGCGAGTGGGATGCCGCGCAGACGCACGAGTCGCTGCGCCCATACCTGATCGAGGAAGCCTACGAGGTGGACGACGCGATCCGCAGCGGCGACGACCGCATGCTGCGCGAGGAGCTCGGCGACCTTCTGCTGCAGGTTCTCTTCCACTCCGTCGTCGCGGAGGAGCGCGGCGCGTTCGACCTTCACGACGTCGCCGAGACCTTCATCACGAAGATGAAGGGGCGGCACCCGCACCTGTACGGCGAGGGGGCGAAGCAGCCGTGGGAGCGGATGAAGGCGAAGCGGCGCGCGAGCATCGTGGACGGCCTCCCCGCCGATCTCCCCGCCCTGCACCGCGCCTTCCGCCTGCAGGACCGCGCCGCCGGCGTGGGCTTCGACTGGCCCGACGCGGCGGGGCCGCTGGCGAAGGTGGATGAGGAGGTCCAGGAGGTGCGCGACGAGCTGGCGAAGCATCCGTCGCTCGCGGACCGCGGCCACGCGCCGGTGTACGACGCCGAGCACGCGGCGCTGGAGGAGGAGCTCGGGGACCTGCTGTTCGCGGTGGTCAACCTGTGCCGCAAGACCGGCGTGCACCCCGCGCTCGCGCTGGACAGGGCCAACGTGAAGTTCGCGCGGCGGTTCGGGGAGATCGAGCGGCTGGCGAAGGAGCGCGGGTTGAAGGTGGGCGAGGCGAGCCTCGAGGAGCTGGATGCGATCTGGGATGAGGTGAAGGAGGGGGAGGACAAGGCGGGCTGACGGCGGCACCCACGAGACGCTTTCCGCTTTCCGCTTTCCGCCGTCCGCAAGCCTGCGAACTCGCTCTGAGCCATCCTGAGCGAACGCGGAAAGCGGACGGCGCAGAGCGGATGGCGGCGCGCTTCGCGCGCCCGCTACGGCTTCAGCCGATGCATCATCCGCGGGAACGCGATCACCTCGCGGATGTGGGGCAGGCCGCAGATCCACGCCACCGTGCGCTCCAGGCCGAGGCCGAAGCCCGAGTGCACGAAGGTCCCGTAGCGCCGCAGGTCGAGGTACCAGTCGTACGCGTCCATCGGCAGCTCTTCCTCGCGGATCCGCCCGACGAGCTTCTCGTAGTCGTCCTCGCGCTGCGAGCCGCCGATGATCTCCCCGTACCCCTCCGGCGCCAGGCAGTCGTCGCAGAGCACCGTCCGCGGATCGGCGGGGTTCTCCTTCATGTAGAACGCCTTCGCCTCCTTCGGGTAGTTCGTCACGAACACCGGCGTGTCGTAGTCCGCGACGATCAGCGCCTCGTCCTCGGCGCCGAGGTCCTCGCCCCACTGGACCTGGCTCCCCTTCTTCTGGAGGAGCGCCACCGCGTCGCCGTAGTCGATGCGCGGGAAGGGCGGCTTCACCGCCTCCAGCTTCGACGTGTCGCGCTCCAGCTCCTTCAGCTCCGCCTGACGACGCTCGAGGCAGCGCCGCACGAGGAAGGAGACGAAGTCCTCCTGCAGGCGCATGTTGTCGTTCGAGTCGTACCACGCCACCTCGGGCTCGATCATCCAGAACTCCGTGAGGTGGCGCCGCGTCTTCGACTTCTCGGCGCGGAAGGTGGGGCCGAAGGTGTAGATCTTCCCGAAGGCGGCGGCCGCCGCCTCGCCGTAGAGCTGCCCGGTCTGCGCGAGGTACGCCTTCCCCTCGTCGAAGTACTCCGTCTCGAAGAGGCCACTCCGCTCGCCGATGGCCGCGGTGAGGATCGGCGTGTCCACGCGGAGGAAGCCGCGGTCGTAGAAGAAGTCCTGGATCGCGTGCTCGATCTCGTTGCGGATCGTGAAGATCGCCCGCTGGCGGTTGCTGCGCAGCCAGAGGTGGCGATTGTCGAGCAGGAAGTCGATCCCGTGCTCCTTCGGCTGGATCGGGTAGTCGAGGGGACTGGGGCCGAAGACGACCAGGTTCGTGACGGCGAGCTCGTAGCCGCCCGGCGAGCGCGCGTCGGCGCGCACCTGGCCCGTCACCAGCACCGCGGTCTCCAGCGTCAGCTCGGCGAAGCGCTCCCAGACCTCCGGCGGGAGCGCCGTCTTCACGAAGACAGCCTGCACGATCCCCGTCCCGTCGCGGATCACGGCGAAGGCGACCTTGCCCGAGGAGCGCACGTGCGTGATCCAGCCGCGGACGGTCACGATCTGCTCGACGTGCTGGCTAAGCTCGGCGATGCGCGGAGAAAGTTCGGCCATGTGGTGCGGATCTCGTGATGGGGCGCACCGACCGGACCGGGAGCGGCCCGGCGGGGCGGCGGCCGCGAGTCTATCGGCGGCCGGATCGAACGCTACATTGCCCCCGGGGCGATGTGTACCCCCGTGGCGAGGCGTCCGCGACGGCGCCTTCCTTGCAACTCGGGACCGCGATCGAACCCTCATCGCTCAGATGACCCTCCGCGCCCGGCTCGCCCTGGGGCTGCTCACGATCGTCGTCCTGCTCGCCGCCCCGCTGCTGCTCGCCGTGCATTCGCTCGAGCAGCTGCATCGGGATGCACAGGCCCTCCGCGAGGGCGAGTTCGCCGCGTCCCTGCTCCTCGGCAACATCCGCGAGAGCCTCAACCAGGTGCAGCGGCTGGAGACGGCCCTCCTCTTCGTGCACGACGTGAACTCGCGCGACGCCATGGCGCGCGAGGTGACGCACCTGACGATGCTCACCGATTCGCTGTCGCACTACAAGCTGGCCGTGCCGGCGCGCGACATCGGCGGCGCGCTGCAGGAGATCGCGAACTGGGTCACGCCGGAGTACCTGGCGGCGGTCGCCGACCAGCGCGACCGCGCCGATTCCATCTCGCAGCAGCACCTCGTGCCCGCGCTCGGGCGCGTGGAGACCGGGATCCTCGTTGCCGAACGAGAGCTCCGCGAGCGCACGCGCGTGCGCGTCGAGCACTCGGCGACCGCGCTCTCCGCCGCCGAACGAGCGGCGCTCGTCGCCCTCGTCCTCGCCCTCGCCGCCTGCGCGGTCATCGCCCTCTGGCTGGTGCGGACGATCAGCCGACCGGTGCACCGGCTCGAGAACGGGATGCAGGCCATCGCCGAGGGGGACCTCACCTGGCGCCTCCCCGACCTGACGTCCCGCAAGGACGAGTTCGGCACGCTCGCCCGCAGCTTCGAGGTGATGACCAAGCAGCTCCAGGAGCTGGACAAGCTCAAGGCCGAGTTCGTCTCCGTCGCCTCGCACGAGCTGAAGACCCCGATCAACGTCGTGCTCGGCTACGTCCAGCTCCTCGGCGAGGGGATCTACGGGCCGATGTCGGCAAAGCAGGCGGAGGTGCTGCACACGATCGACACCCAGATGCAGGCGCTCTCGCGCCTGGTGAAGCAGCTCCTCGACGTGAGCCGGTTCGAGGCGGGCGGGGGCAAGCTGGAGCCGCGCCCGTTCGATCTCCGCGAGTTCCTCGACGACCTGCACCGCGCGTTCGGCGTGCTCGCCGTCCAGCGCGGCGTCGACCTCCGGCTCAACGTGGGCGAGGGGATCCCGGACCAGGTGTCGTGGGACCACGACCGGATGAGCGAGGTGCTGGGGAACCTGCTGTCGAACGCGTTCAAGTTCACGCCGCGCGGCGGCACGGTGGAGCTGACGGTGGACGCGGTGGGCGACGACGTGCAGATCGAGGTGCGGGATACCGGGGCCGGGATCCCGTCGGAGCAGGTGCCGCACGTGTTCGAGAAGTTCTATCAGGCGAGCAATCAGCCATCGCAGAGCGCCGGCTCGGGCCTGGGGCTTGCGATCGTGAAGCAGATCGTCGAGGCGCACAGAGGAACCATCCAGTGCGAGAGCACACCGGGAGTGGGGACCACGTTCACGATCAGCATGCCGCGACGCGTCGCCGGGCGACGCACGTCGCTGGTGCGCCCGGCGCCGGTGGGCGTCTGATGCGGCGGCCCAGCGGCCCCGCCGCCGCGCTCGCGCTGGCACTCGCACTGACCTCGGGCTGCCTGTCGCGGCCCCGGTTCATGCAGCCCGCCCCGCAGCGCGACTTCGCCACCGTGCTCGCCGCCGAGCAGAAGGCGGTCGACGAGGGTCGTTATGCGGACGCCGACCGGCTGCTGGCGGACTTCGCCGGCCGCTATCCGGACACGCCGGAGGCGGCCGAGACGGCGTACTGGCGCGCGCTGCTCCTCCTCGACCCGGCGAACCAGAGCGCGTCGGTGTCCGGCGGGATCGCGGCGCTGGACCAGTACCTCGCCGGCGGCCCGACGCGGGCGCACTACGAGGAGGCCGGCGCGCTGCGGCGCGTGGCGATGGAGCTGCAGGCGGCCACGCGCCTGGCGGCGGCGGCCGCCGCGACCCAGACCGCCCAGGCGCACACGGTCGCCGCGCCGGAGGACAAGGCGCGCGACGCCGAGATCCAGCGGCTCAAGGACGCGCTGGCGAAGGCGAACGATGAGCTGGACCGCATCAAGCGGCGCCTGACGACGCCTACCCGACCCTGAACAGCTCCAGCGAACGGGCGTAGCGCTCGCCGAGCACGCGGCGCAGGGCGCCGTGCTCGGGGCGATCGAGGGCGGGATCGCGCGCCAGGAGCCGCTCGGCGGCCCGCGCGGCGCGCTCGTTGAGCTCCTCGTCGCGCAGCGGGTCGGCGACGCGGAAGGTCGGCACCCCGCTCTGCCGCTCGCCGAAGAGGTCCCCCATGCCGCGCAGCCGCAGGTCGGCGCGCGCGATCTCGAAGCCGTCCTCGGTGCCGCAGAACACCTGGAGCCGGGCGCCGGCGTCGGGCCCGACGTCGCCGAGGAGGATGCAGTACGACGCCTCGCCGCCGCGGCCGACGCGCCCGCGGAGCTGGTGGAGCTGCGACAGCCCGAAGCGCTCCGGGTGCTCGATCACCATCACCGTCGCGTTAGGCACGTCGATGCCGACCTCGATCACCGTCGTCGCGACGAGGACGTCCACCTCGCCGTCGCGGAAGGCGCGCATCGTCCGGTCCCGCTCCTCGGCGGGGATGCGGCCGTGGAGGAGGGCGAGCCGGCGCCCCTGCAGCGGCCCCGCGCGCAGCGCCTCGAACATCGTCGTCGCCGCCTTCAGGTCCGTCTTCTCGGACTCCTCGATCACCGGATAGACGATGTACGCCTGCCGCCCCTTCTCGACCTCGCGATCGACGAAGGCCAGCACGCGCTCGCGCGCCGCCTCGCGGCGCAGCGCCGTCGTCACCGGCAGCCGGCCCGGTGGGCGCTCGTCGAGGACGCTGAGATCGAGGTCCCCGTACAGCGTGAGCGCCAGCGACCGCGGGATGGGCGTCGCCGTCATGAGGAGCACGTCCGGCATCTCGCCCTTCGCCCCGAGCGCCTTGCGCTGCTCGACGCCGAAGCGGTGCTGCTCGTCCACCGCGACGAAGCCCAGCTTGCCGAATTCGGTGGCCTGCTGGACGAGGGCGTGCGTCCCGACGACGAGCACCGGCTCCTCCGAGGCGAGCCGCGCGCCGATCGCGCGCCGCTCCTTCGCCGGCAGGCTGCCGGTGAGGAGCACCGGCTCGACGCCGAGCGGCGCGAGCAATCGGCCCATGCTCCGCGCGTGCTGCTCGGCGAGGAGCTCCGTCGGGACCATGATCGCCGCCTGGTACCCGTTCTCCAGCGCGAGCAGCGCCGCGAAGAGCGCGACGATCGTCTTTCCGCTGCCCACGTCGCCCTGCAGCATGCGGTTCATTCGCCGGTCGCTGCACATGTCGGCGAAGATCTCGCGGAGGGCGCGCACCTGCGCCCCGGTGAGCTGGTACGGCAGCGCCTCGCGCAGCCGCGACGTCAGGTCGCGCCGGTTGCCGAAGGTGATGCCGCGCCGGTGCTCGCGCGCGATGGAGCGGGCGCGCTGGTGCAGCACGTGGACGAAGAAGAGCTCCTCGAACGCGAGCCGGGATCGCCCCTCCAGCGCCTCGCCGAGGCTCGCCGGCCGGTGCACCATCCGCAGCGCCTCGCGGATCTCCGGCACCCCCGCCTCGGCGACGACGTCGGCCGGCAGGTACTCGGTCACGAGCGGCAGCAGGCTGTCGAGGTGCGTGTCGATGATCGACCGGATCACCTTGAACGACAGCCCCTCCGTCGCCGGATACACCGACAGCACGCGGCCGCTCGCCGTGCCGTCCTCGTCGTCGCCGAGGTTGAGGAACTCGCGCGGCTGGAGCTGCCGCCCGTGGAAGAACCGGCAGGCGCCGGTGACGAGGAGGAGGTCGCCCTTCTGGATCGAGCGGTCGAGATAGGGCTGCCCGGGCCACGACAGCTCGATCATCCCGCTGTCGTCCTTCAGCACCGCCTGGAAGACGCGCAGCCCCTTTCGCGTCGGGATGATCCCCTTGGAGATCACGCGCCCGATGACCGTCCCCTGCATCCCCGGCTCGAGCGAGGCGATCGACGAGACGGTGCTCGCGTCCTCGTAGCGATGCGGGATGTGATAGAGCAGGTCGCCCGCGGTGACGATGCCGAGCCGCCGCAGGGCCTCCGCGCGCGCCGGCCCCACACCCTTGAGGTAGGTGACGCCGGTGTCGAGGAAGAGCCGCTGCGGTTGGGTCCGGGCCTGGGGCATCACTCCTCGCTGAGGAGCTCCTGCGCGAACTCCGCCGGGTCGAAGGGCACGAGGTCGTCCTTCTGCTCGCCCACGCCGAGGAACTTCACGGGGACATCGAGCGCCTCGTGCACGGCGACGACGATGCCGCCGCGCGCCGTGCCGTCGAGCTTCGTCATGACGAGGCCGGAGACGGGCACCGCCGCGGCGAAGGTCTTCGCCTGCGCCACCGCGTTCTGGCCGATCGTGCCGTCGAGGACGAGCAGCGTCTCGTGCGGCGCGCCGGGGAGTCGTTTGGCGATCACGCGCGCGACCTTCTTCAGCTCCTCCATGAGGTTCTCGCTCGTGTGGAGCCGCCCGGCGGTGTCGACGATCAGGACGTCGGCGCCGCGCGCCTGCGCCGCGTCGATGGCGTCGAAGGCGACGGCGCCGGGATCGGCGCCCTGCTTCGCGCCGACGAAGTGCGCGCCCGTGCGCTCCGCCCAGACGCGGAGCTGGTCGATCGCGCCGGCGCGGAAGGTGTCACCCGCCGCGACGACGACCTTCTTCTTCTGCTCGCGGAAGCGCTCGGCGAGCTTGCCGATGAACGTCGTCTTCCCGGCCCCGTTCACGCCGACGACGAGGATGACGGAGAGGCCGCTCGACGCGAGGCAGAGCGCCGGGTCGCTGCGCCCGGCGCGCAGCGCCTGGTCGATCCCCTCCTGCAGCGCGCCGAGGAAGTCGGCCTGGGTGCGCACGAGCCCGCGCGCGGCGCGCCGCTCGACCTCCTCGACGAGGCGGAGCGTGACGGGTACGCCGAAGTCCGCTTCGAGCAGGAGCTGCTCGAGCTGCTCCAGCGAGCCCGCCTCGACGCCGCCGCGCGCGATGACGCCGACGTCCATGAGCGCGATGTCCTTGATGCGCTGCCAGAGGGAGCGCCTGGGGACGTCGCCGGTCTTTCGGAGTAAGCGAGGCATGCTCGAATGTCGTTATTGGTCGATGGTCGTTGGTCGTTGGCGAGCCGCTCGGGCCGGCCCCGGACGCGTTGGCCAAGAACCAACGACCAAGAACCAACTACGTAGTTGCCAGTCACGGGCGCCGGACAGCGTCGCGTTCACCGCATCCCCCTCCGCCGTCGCACAACCCATTCCGCGCACAGCAGCAGGATCACCAGGGCGTACGGCCACCAGAACGCGCGCAGGTGCGGCGCGGTGTCCAGGGGTGGCGTGCCGCCGACCGCGCCCGATTGCACCCGCGGCGCGCGCGGCAGCAGCTCGCGCGACACGTTCACCGCCAGCACGGCCAAGCCCCCGCGCATCGCCGCGTCGTAGACGCCCGGCGGCAGCGCCGGGCTTTCCACGACGCTGGCGTCCGCGGGGAAGCGCAGCGTCAGCGTATCCACGCGCGCCGGGGCCCCGCGCCGCCGCAGCGTCACCACCGCCACGGAATCGGCCGCGGAGCCCCGGCGCCAGCGCACGGGTTCGCCCGCCCGCAGCACCCGTTCGTCGGGGACCGCCGCGCGACGGTCCGCGCGCTCGGCCGCCAGCCAGTCGAAGATACTACCCCACAGGGTGGTGAACGCATCGCTCTCCGCTCCCCCGCGCTGGCGCCAGCGCCAGAGCCCGGAGGCGGTCACGACCACGCGCCGCGGCGCGTCGCTGCCGGCCAGGACCACCCGGGTGGCGCCGTCGCGTCCCTCGCGCGCGAGCAGCCCCTGCCACTGGCCGCGCGGAGGCACCGGGCCGACGACGATCGGCGGCAGGCTGTCCCACGGCAGGCCGGCGAGGGCAGGGGCGAGCGGCGAGGCGGGCGCCGAGGTCGCGTACCATTCCCCCTCGTCGGTGGCGGGAGGAACGAGGAGCGCCATCGGCGCGGCCGACAGCGCGCGCGGCGCGCCGAAGACGGTCGTGTCACCGTGCAGGATCACCACGGGCGCGTCGCGCACCGCCTGGCGCACGTCGGCCTCCGTGACCGCGGCCAGCGAGCCGTCGGCGCGCCACATGCCGGGGGCGACGCGGAAGAAGCCGCGCGTCGGGATGGACAGCGCGCCGCGCAGCACGGCGAGCGCATAACGAGCGTCGAGGTCCGGGGAGGTGGAGACGAACACGGCGCCGGCGGCGCGCGAGACGTCGATGCCCACCGCGAGCGTGTCGTTCCGCCGCTCGACGTCGCCGGGGACGGCGAGGGCGGCGCGCAGCACGGCGTGCCCCTCCCGCGCCTCCACCCGGCTGCGGACGGTCACGGTCCGCTCGGCGGCGGGGGCGAGGGAATCGAGGGGCACCGTCGCGAGCGGGCGGTCGTCGAGGCTCAGCGACAGCGTGCCGCGGCCGGCGCCCGCGCCGCCGGCGATCACGCCGATCCGCGCCTCGAGCGTGTCCCCGCTCACGATCGCCCGCGGCACCTCGAGGCTGGCGACCGCCGCGTCGCGCTGCGCCGCGTGCGCGACGACGTCCACCCGGGAGCCGGTGGGGAGGAGCCGCAGCGCCTCGGGATCATCGAGCTCGCCGTCGGTGACGACGACGAGGGGATGCCCGCGGCCGAGCGCGCGCTCGACGACGGGGCGCACGACGCTCGCCGCGTCGTTTGGCAGCGTGTCCGCCGTGCCGGCGCGCAGCGCGGCGCCGAAGAGGAAGAGCGAATCCGGGTGCGCGTCGCGCACCGCGGCGCGCGCGCGCCGCCAGGCCGCGGTGTCGCCGCCGCGCAACCAGCTCGCGCTCGCGTCGAGGGCGACCCAGGGCGGGATCGGCTTCGCGCGGCCGAGCGGCGCGTCGAGGATGAGCGCCACGAGCACGACGACGGCGGCGACGCGCAGGAGCGCCGCCGCCGCCGCACCGATCCGGGCGCGGGCCTCGCGCCCGTACTCGAGGAGGCCGAACGCGAGCCCGACGACGATGGCGACGAGCCAGGGAGACATGCGCGAATTCTAGCGCCCGCGCGTCTCCCCTGCTCGCCCGGGACTCAGCGGGACGCGAGCCGCTCCGTGCCGGAGGTGGCCGGCGCGTCGAGCGCGGCGAGGCGCACGTCGCGCACGGCGCCGAACGCGGCGCGCTCCGACGCGGGCACCGGGTCGCCGCTGACGTTCTTCAGCGCGATGCGCGGATCGCGCTGCACGCCGTGCACCAGCACCTCGAAGTGGAGGTGCGGGCCGGTCGCCCACCCCGTCATGCCGACGTAGGCCACCGTCTCGCCCTCGGTCACGTGCGTGCCGACGTGGATCCCCTTGGCGAAGCCGTGCAGGTGCCCGTAGCGGCTGACGTAGCCGTTGCGATGCCGGATCTCGAGCACGCGGCCGAAGCCCGTCCCCCAGCCGGCACGGATGACGGTGCCGTCGCCGATCGCGCGCACCGGCGTGCCGATCGCCGCGGCGTAGTCGATCCCCTTGTGCATCTTCCACTTCCCGAAGATCGGGTGCTCGCGGCCGCCGAAGACGCTGGAGATGCGGCGGAACTGGAGCGGCACGCGGAGGAAGGCGGCCCGCAGCGACTTGCCGTTCTCGTCGAAGTAGTCGCCGCTCGCCGTCTTGCTGGCGAAGCGGATCGCGTTCAGGGTGGAGCCGGACAGGGTGAAGGCGGCGGCGAGGACCTTGCCGATCCGCATCGCGCCGTTGGGCGCGACCTGCCGCTCCGCCAGGACGCGGAAGGTGTCCCCGTCCTGGAGGTCGCGGCTCATGTCCACCTTGTACTCGAAGATGTCCGCCAGCGTCCAGGTGAGCTGGCGGCGCGCGGTGTCGCCGAGCACGCCCTGCGCACTCGAGTCCATCGCGGCGTACAGGTTCGAGTGGATGGTGCCCGAGACGACGACGGTGTCGGTCTTCCAGGGCAGCCGCTTCTCGGTGGCGCTCCAGCCGTCGGCGGTGCGCGTGAGGTGCAGCAGCCGGTCGACGGCGAGATGGAAGATGATCTCGGTGGGCGAGGCGGCCGCCGAGGCGGTGCGGAACTCCACCGGCATCCCGGCGGGGACGCGGCGCGCGTCGATCACCGAGGCGGCGCGGATCGCCTTCATCGCCTCGGTGTCGTTCACCCCGGCGCGATGGAGGAGGCCCGTCAGCGTCTCACCGCGGGCGAGCGTGTCGAAGCGCTGCGTCCACGGTGGCGCCACCGGCGGCTTGACGGCACCCTGCTGAGCGACGAGCGCCTCCACCGGCTTCCGCTCGGGGAGCGTCGGTGTGAAGCGCAGAGCGGCCGCCCCGAGGGCGGCGACGATGCCGTACGTGACGACGCGTGCGAGTGCCGGCTTCAATCCATCTGCCTCCGAATGAACGTCGGGATCTCCATGTCGCTGAGATCCTGCGAGGATTTCTCGCTCGGAGGCGTACGCGGTGCGCGGGGGATGTCGCCTCCCGGGGACTGACGCCCGGGGAGCGTGCTGCGTAACGGGCGGTTCCCCGGGAAGGGGATGACGGGCGCGCCCTTCGCGGCCGGCGCGGTGGCGACCGTATCGGTCGTCGTCGTGAGTCCGGGCTGGAGCGCCTTGTCGAAGCCGGTGGCGATGACGGTCACGCGGATCTCGCCCTGCATCGCCGGCTCGTGGACGGCGCCGAAGATGATCTCCGCCTCGTCGCCGACGGCGTCGTGGATGATCTCGTTGATCTGGTGGACCTCGCCGAGGGTGAGGTCGGCGCCCCCGGTGATGTTCACGAGGACGCCCATCGCGCCGGAGATGGAGATGTTGTCGAGCAGCGGGGAGCTGATGGCCTGCTGCGCGGCCTCCATCGCGCGGTTCTCGCCGCGTCCGACGCCGGTGCCCATGAGGGCCGAGCCCCCGTTCTGCATCACGGTGCGCACGTCGGCGAAGTCGACGTTCACGAGCCCCGTCACGCTGATGAGGGAGGAGATGCCCTGCGTCGCGTGGAGGAGCACCTCGTCGGCCTTCTTCAGCGCGTCCTGGAACGGGATCCCCTTGCCGACGACGGCGAGGAGCCGCTCGTTCGGCACGACGATCATCGTGTCCACGTTCTTGCGCATGTCCGAGATGCCCTGCTCCGCCTGGCGCATGCGCTTGCGTCCCTCGAAGAGGAACGGCTTGGTGACGATGCCGACGGTGAGCGCGCCGGCCTCGCGCGCCAGCTCGGCGATCACGGGCGCCGCGCCCGTGCCCGTCCCCCCACCCATGCCGCAGGTGATGAAGACGAGATCGGCCCCGGTGAGCGCGCGCGAGACCTCGTCGCGATTCTCCTCGATCGCCTGGCGCCCGATCTCCGGACGGGCGCCGGCGCCGAGCCCGCGCGTCAGCTTCTTGCCGATCTGGATCTTGGCCCCGGACTTCGACGCCAGCAGGGCCTGCGCATCGGTGTTCACCGAGATGAACTCGACACCCTCGAGGTGCTCGTCGATCATCCGGTTGACGGCGTTACCGCCGCCACCGCCGACGCCCACCACTTTCATGCGGGCGTTCTGGGTCGCGTTCTCTTCGAACTCGAAGATCATGGAGAACGGCACTCCGATGCTGCGTGGGGTGGGAACGAACTGCGGGGAGGCGGAACAGCGAGACGTTTCCCGTGGAGAGGATCCGCGCCGACGGCACGGGCCACGGGAAAACGCTCGGGCAATATAATGCTTTCGGGCGTGTGGACTACCCCCGCTTTTGACGAGTTAACGTCGGAGAAATCACACTGTTACGACGCGGCAGTTTTCCACAACGCGCTCGTGATCCTGCAGCTTTTTGATCTGCGCGCGCCCTCCCGCGCACGCATTCCCCCGCGCGCGAGCGACTTATGCGCGGGCGACGCCCTCAGCGTCCGCAACGACCGCGCCGTCCTCCGTCGAGCGCGTCACGGCGCGCGCGGCCCCACGTGCCGCGGCGCGCATCGCGGCTTCGGTCAGAGTGACGTATTCGCGCGCCCCGCCGCTCAGAAGAAGTCCTGCAGCCACACCTTGAGCCGCTGCACCGAGCGATCGAGCAGGCCGCCGCTCAGGTTCAGCCGCCGGATCCCCGCGCCCGCCGCGCCGAGCGCCACGCGGTGCGCCCCATACAGCGCGAGCCCCGACACCGTCGCGAAGCGCGGCGCCTCGACGGAGTCGCTCAGCCCCGAGAGGTTCTCCGCCGGCATGCCGACGCGCACCCCCGTGCCGAAGACATCGCTCGCCAGCTCCGCGACGCCCTCCATCGCCGCCGCGCCCCCGGTGAGCACGACGCCCGCGCTGAGCCGCCCCGCGTACCCCGCCGCCGCCACCTCGCGCTGCACGAGATCGAAGATCTCGTCCATTCGCTGGTGAATGATGTGCGCGAGAAGCTCTCGCGGGATCTGGCGGTCCCCCTGCGCGACGGTGCTCGGGAGCTGGATCACGTCCGACGGATCCACCAGCGGCTCGAACGCGCAGCCGTAGCGCTCCTTCAGCCGCTCGGCGTCCGCCTGGGTCACGCCGAGACCGTGCACGATGTCGCTCGTGACGTTGTTGCCGCCGAAGGCGACGGTGCCGAGATGCCGGATCTTCCCCTCGTGGAAGATCGCGAGGTCGGTCGTCCCCGCCCCCATCTCGACCAGCGCGACGCCGAGCTCCTTCTCGTCCTCCGTCAGCACGGCGAGCGCGCTCGCCAGCGGCTCCAGCACGAGCTCCTGCACGCGATAGCCGGCGCGCTCGACCGACTTGCGCAGGTTGATCGCCGGCGAGCTGCCGATGGTGACCAGGTACATCTCGGTCTCGAGCCGGGTGCCGCTCATCCCGATCGGATCACGGATGCCGGTGTCCTTGTCCACCGTGTACTCCTGCGGGATCGCGTGCAGGAGCTCGCGGTCCTGCGGGATCGCCTGGGCGCGGGCGACCTCGTTGGCGCGGTCGACGTCGGCCTTGGAGATCTCGTCGCCGCTCACGGCGACGATCCCCTTGCTCGTCATCGCCTGCACGTGCTCGCCCGCGATGCCGGCGTAGACCTCCTGGACCTCGACGCCGGCCATGCGCTCGGCGTCCTGCACCGCCTTGCGGATCGAGCGCGTGGTCTCCTCGATGTCGGAGACCACGCCGCGGCGCATCCCCGTGGTGCGGGCCTGGCCGACGCCGAGCACCTTGATCGTGGGATGCTTCGGGAGATCGCCGACGACTTCGGCGATGATGGCGGTCGTCTTCGCGGACCCGATGTCGAGTCCCGCGACGAGGCGTTCCGGATTCATGGGATATTTGCCCAGCGCAATTCCGAGCGGAGGTGCGAAGCGCCGCAGTGAGGAACACTCATGGGATATTTGCCCGGCGCAATTCCGAGCGGAGGTGCGAAGCGCCGCAGTGAGGAACACTCATTCTATTCTGGCGATCACCTGGTCACGATAGCGAAGATCGAGCTCGGCGGGGCGGAGCCGACGCCGGGCGAGATCGCTCTCCACCGGTTCGATGTCGGCGAGCCGCTGCGCGGTCACGTCCCGCATCGCGCGAACGGGCACCGACGGGAGGAATTCGAAGAGTAGCTCATCGGCGCCGACTTCGCGTACCTCGCTGACGCGCTGGTACAGCGCCGGGTCGTCCTGCCGCAGCGTGGCGAGCAGCCGGAGCAGGCCGACGTCGCGCCGTTCCACGATCGGGGCGTCGACCAGCGTGCGCGCCGGATCGATGGGGAGGGCGACGCCGCGCTCGTCGTACGGGCGCAACCCCTGCGGCGTCGGCACGAGGGCGACCGGCACCCGCTCGGCGATGTCGACTTCGAGCGTCCCGGGGAGCTTCCGGTGGATCTCCACGGAGCGCACCCCCGGCAGCGCGGCCACCCGCCGCTCGAGCGGCGCGGTGCGATCCCACACCGACGCGGTGGTATCGACCCGCAGCCGGGCCAGGATGTCGGCGGGCGCCACGAAGTGGGCGCCGATGATCTCGACCCGGCGGAGGCGGAAGAATGCGAGGTGGCGCAGAAGGAGCGGCGCCCAGAGGGGGCTGGAGAGGAGGAGCAGCAGCGACGTGCCGGCGAGGAGGACCTTCGGGAGGCGGGAGGCGGGAGGCGCGACGCGCGACGAGCGGGTGCCGCGCGGCGCGCGGCGGGACGAGCGGGAGGTGCCCTCGCCGGTCCCCGGCGTCGCGCCCTCGTCAGGCGCGTCCTCGTGGCGCGGAGTCAGCTCCTCCGGCGTCAGCGGCGTCCCGGCGTCGATCACTTCGTCCCTCGTCCCCCGTCCCTCGTCCCCACGCCTCCCGCCTCCCGCCTCCCGCCTCCCGCCAGCCGCTCCAGCAGCTCCCGCCCCGTCCTCGTGATGTCCCCCGCCCCCAGCGTCAGCACGACGTCGCCCGCGCGCACGTGCTCGGCGAGCGCGTAGGCGAGGTCGCCCCGGGTGCCGCGCCAGGCGAGGTGCCCGCCGGCATCGGCCAGCGCGTCGGCGACGAGCGACGCGGTCACGCCGGGCAGCGGCTGCTCGCGCGCGGGATAGATCTCGGTGAGGTACACGGCGTCCGCCGCGGCGAGCGATCGCCCGAAGTCGCGCGCGAAGTCGCGCGTGCGCGTGAAGAGGTGTGGCTGGAAGGCGGCGACGATGCGCCGGTCGGGATAGCGCCCGCGTGCCGTCGCGAGCGTCGCCGCGATCTCCGTCGGATGATGCGCGTAGTCGTCGATCACGACCACGCCGCGCTCCTCGCCGACGCGGTCGAAGCGCCGCGCCACACCGGTGAAGCGGGCCAGCCCGTCGCGCATCTGCGGCACCGTGGCCCCGAGCGCGAGCCCCGACGAGATCGCGGCCAGCGCATTGCGCACGTTGTGCAGCCCCGGGACCTGGAGCTGCACGCGCCCCAGCGGCTCGTCGTCGAAGACGACGTCGAACGCGCTCCCGCCGGAGACGGCGGTCACGCCGCGGGCCACCACACGTGCGTCGCGCGCCGCGCCCCCCTGGCCATCGTCGATCGCGTAGCGGATGACCTCCGTCCCCGTCGGCGTGCGCAGCGAGTCCGCGCCCACGTCGTCGGCGCAGAGGACGATCGTGCGCGCGGGCTGGACGAACTGCGCGAAGGCACCGCGGATGTCGGCGAGGTCGCGGTAGATGTCGAGGTGGTCGGCCTCGATGTTCGTCACCACGGCCACGGTGGGCGTGAGCGCGAGGAAGGAGCGGTCGTACTCGTCGGACTCGACGACGTACAGCGCGTCGCTCCCGGGGCGCAGGTTGCCCTCCCAGGCGGCGACGCGGCCGCCGACGAGCGCCGTCGGGTCGCGGCCGGCGCTGGCGAGCGCTTCAGCGGACATCACCGTCGTCGTCGTCTTGCCGTGCGTGCCGGCGATGCCGACGAGCTCCCGGCCGGCCGTCACCTCGCCGAGCGCCTCGGCGCGGCGGATCACCGGGATGCCGAGCGAGCGCGCGCGCTCGAGCTCCAGGTGCTGCTTCGGCATGGCCGAGGTCACGACGAGGGCGCGCGCGCCGTCGACGTGCGCCGGGTCGTGGGGCTCGACGCGGATGCCGAGGCGCTGGAGGTCGGCGGTGTCGGCGGGATTCGCGTCGCAGCCGGTGACGCGGACGCCGCGCCGCACGAACAGCTCGGCGAGCGCGCTCATCCCCGCGCCGGCGATCCCGACGAAGTGAACGGGGCGCGGGTCGTCTTTGTCGAGAAGAGACATGGAGGGTGCGGCAATATAAGGTGAGGCCCGCGGGTGGGCCACCGGCACGGACGAGGCGTCGCCGCGCAGCGTCAGGGCGCGCGCGCGACGGACCGCTCCATCACGCGCAGGATGCGTTGCGCGATCGTCTCCGCCGCGTGCGGCCGCGCACGCGCGCGCGCGGCCGCCGCGAGCTGCGCCAGCCGCGCGGGCTCGGCGAGCAGCGAGCGTACCGTCGCATCCAGCCGCTCGACGGTGAGCATCGCCTGCGGCACGTGGATCGCCGCCCCCGCGGCCTCGAGGGTGCGCGCGTTCACCGTCTGGTGATCGGCCGCGGCCGTCGGCAGCGGCACGAGGATCGGCGGGATCCCCCACGCGAACAGCTCCGAGGTGGTCATGGCGCCCGCGCGCGTGAGCGCGAAGTCCGTGGCGGCGTAGGCGTCGGCGATCGGCGCGAGATAGTCCCGCACCCGCACGCGCCCGCCGTCGAGATCCTTGAACTCCGCGTACGTTCCCTTCCCCGTGCCCCAGATGACGTGCAGGTCCTCCGGCAGGCCGCACTCGATCCACGCGCGCACCACGCGGTTGATGGCGAGCGAGCCCTGGCTGCCGCCGTAGATGAGCAGGACGCGGCCGCCGGTCGCGGGGAAGCCCCAGCGCGCGCGCGCCGCCGCGCGCTCCGGCCGCGGCTCGGGCGGCGGCTCGATCGGCGCGCCCGTGTCGACCAGCGCGCCTGGCGCCGACGCCTTCAGGTGCCTCGCCGCCTCCGGGAAGGCGAGGTACATCTCCCGCGACCAGCGGCTGAAGAGCCGCGCCGTCAGCCCCGGGAAGCTGTCCCCCGCCTGCTGCACGAGCGGGATGCCGTGGACGACGGCGTAGGCCATCATCACCCCGGCGGCATAGCCCCCCGTGCCGACGACGACGGCGGGCCGCTGCTCGGCGACGAGCGCGCCGATGCGGCGCCACGCCGACGCACCGCCCGCGACGGTGCGCCAGTTCGCCCACGGGCGCGTCCGATAGAGCGGATGCAGGTCCAGGAGGACGTGCGGGAATTCCGTCGTCGGCAGCACGTCGCGCTCGATGCCGCGGCGCGCGCCGACGAAGAACGGCTCCACGTCGGGGCGCGCGCGCACGAGCGCGCGCGCGATCGCGAGCCCCGGATAGAGGTGCCCGCCCGTGCCGCCGCCGGCGAAGACGACTCTCACGGCTTCACGGCGAGCGGATCGGTCGCGGTGCTCCCGAGCACCCGCTCCCGCTCGCTGCCGATGTTCACGAGAATCCCCGTGAACAGCATCGTCAGCACGAGGTTCGAGCGGCCGTAGCTCACGAAGGGCAGCGTCAGCCCCGTCGTCGGCAGCAGCCCGACGACGACGCCGATGTGCAGGTACGCCGTGAGCACGGTGACGAAGGTGAGGCCGACGGCGAGGAGCTGGAGGAAGGGCGAGCGCGCCCGACGGGCGATGCGGAACCCGAGCAGCGCGTACACGCCGAAGAGGATCGTGACGCCGGCGAGGCCGACGAACCCCCACTCCTCGCCGATGTTGCTGGCGATGAAGTCGCTGTAGGGGTACGGCAGGAAGCCGTACTGCTGCAGCCCCTCGCCGAAGCCGCGGCCGAGGAGCCCGCCCGAGCCGACGGCCACGAGCGACTGCTGGAGCTGGTAGCTGACCTTCGACGGCGCGGAGCCCGGATCGAAGAACACCGTCAGGCGCAGGAGCGCGTACTGGACGCGCTCGATCTTGTGCCAGAGCAGCGGGATCGACAGCGCGCCGAGCGCGACGAAGTGGCTCATGCGCGCGCCGCCCACGAACAGCAGCAGCGCCATGAGCAGCGTGTAGAGCATCGCGACCGAGAGGTCCGGCTCCAGCGCGGCGAGGATGTCGAGGATCCCGATGACGACGAAGAAGGGGACGAGCCCCTTCGTCAGGCGGTGCAGGCCGTCGCCCTTCTTCACGATCAGCATCGAGACCCAGACGATGACGCCCAGCTTCCCGAACTCCGACGGCTGGAACGAGCTCCCGAAGAGGAAGCGCTTCGAGCCGTTGATGCGCGGCGCGATGGCGTCGGGGAGGACGAGGCAGAGCAGCATCGTCACGAGCGTGAACCAGAGGAGCGGCCACGCCCAGCGGCGCCAGCGCTCGGCGTCCAGCTTCGCGGCGACGGCGAAGGCGACGACGCCGACGGCCGCGCCGCTCAGCTGCCGCAGCAGGTAGAAGGCGCTCCCCCGCCCCTCGTTCATCGCGACGATGGCGCTGGCGCTGTACAGCACGGCGAGCCCGAAGGCGATGAGCACGGCGCTCACGAGCACGAGGCCGCGCGCCTCGGACCCCATGCGCCAGCGCTCGCGCGCGCCCGTGCCGCCCTGCACCCGGGCCGGCGTGCCGCGGAGCGGCAGCGAGGCCGAGGTCACGCCCGCGCCCCCGCCCGCGCCCCGTCGCCGGCCATCGCGGCGCGGACGAGGCGCTTGAACTCGGCGCCGCGCTGCTCGTAGTTGGCGAACATGTCGTAGCTGGAGCACGCCGGCGAGAGGAGCACGGCGTCGCCCGGTCGCGCGGCGCGGCGCGCCGCGTCGAAGACCTCGTCGAAGTCGGAGCCGAGGCGCACGACCGGCACCACGCCGTCGAGGTCGCGCTCGACGAGCGGCCCCGCCTCGCCGTAGGCGATCACCTGGCGCGCCGTCCGGCGCAGCTCCTCGGCGAGCGCGGTGTAGGGCTCGCCCTTGTGGCGGCCCCCGAGCAGCACCACGGTCGGCTGGCGCATGCCGCGCAGCGCGACGAGGGTGGACGCCACGTTCGTCGACTTCGAGTCGTTGATCCAGGTGACGCCGTCCACCACGCCCACCGTCTCGATGCGGTGCTCGAGGGCGCCAAACGAGCGCAGGCCGTCGGCGATGCGGCGCAGCGCGTCGCGGTCGCGGTGCGCGGGGTCGGCGAGCACCACGGCCAGCGACGCGGCGAGCGCGTTCGCCACGTTGTGGTCGCCGAGGAGCCGGAGCTCGTCGCGGCGGATGACCGGCACGCCGAGGACGACGAGGCCCTCGCGCGCCCGGTCGTACCACGCGTCGGCGCGGTCGCGCACGGAGAAGTGCGCCTGCAGCCCCGCGACCGGCGCGACCATCGCCTGCACGTCGGCGTCGTCGGCGTTGCTCACCCAGTCGGACGACACGGTGGCGTTCCGGAAGAGGAGCGCCTTGTCGCCGTAGTACTCCTCGACGCTCGCGTAGCGGTCGAGATGATTCGCCGAGAGGTTGGTGAGCACGCCGACGTCGGGCGCGATGCTCGGCGTGTCGTGGAGCTGGAAGGAGGAGATCTCGAGCGCGACCCACGGCGCGGGAGACGGATCGAGGGCGACCTCCGAGAGGGGGATGCCGATGTTCCCCGCCGCCTGCGCGCGCAGCCCGAGCGCCGTGAGGAGGTGCGCGGTCAGCGCCGTCGTCGTCGTCTTGCCGTTCGTGCCGGTGATGGCGATGTAGCGGAGCTGCGGCAGGAAGCGCAGCGCGATCTCCACCTCGCTCACGATCTCGATCCCCGCCGCGCGGGCGGCGGCGATCGGCGGCGCGGTCGGCGGCACACCCGGACTGACGACGACGAGCTTCGCCCGGCGCATCCGGTCGAGGTCGTGCGAGCCGAGGTCCACGTGCACGCCCTCGGCGCGCAGCGTGGCGGCGACCTCCTCGAGCGCGGGCGACGCGCCGCTGTCGGACGCGTACACCTCCGAGCCGGTGCGCGCGAGCAGCGTGGCCACCGCGCGCCCGCTTCGCGCCAGCCCCACCACCGCCACCTCCCCTCCCATCCACACGGGCTTCATCGCCGGTTCGGATACGCGCATGACGATCTCACCGAAGCTTGAGGGTGCCGAACGCGAAGAACGCGCAGAGGACGCCGATGATCCAGAAGCGCACGACCACCTGCGCCTCGTCCCAGCCTTTCATCTCGAAATGATGGTGCAGCGGTGCTCGCAGGAACACCCGGTGCTGCTGTGCATACTCCAGCCCATGGCGCCGGCGCCGGTACTTGAAGACGTAGCGCTGGAGCATCACCGACAGCGTCTCGGCGATGAACACCGCGCCGACGAAGGCGAGCACGAACTCCGACTTGAGGAGGATGGCCACCGTGCCGAGCGCGCCGCCGAGCGCGAGCGAGCCCGTGTCCCCCATGAACACCTGCGCCGGGTGCGCGTTGTACCAGAGGAACCCGATCAGCGCGCCCATGAGCGCGAGACAGAAGACGGCGAGCTCGCCGGAGCCGTCGAGATAGAAGAGCCCGATGTAGCGGCTGTAGTCCACGCGCCCGATGATGTACGCGAACACCGCGAAGGTGCCGAAGGCGATCGCCGAGAGCCCCGCCGCCAGGCCGTCCAGCCCGTCCGTCAGGTTCACGGCGTTGCTCGTGCCGGTGAGGACGAAGGTCGTGAACAGCACGTAGAGCCAGGCGAAGCCCGCCGCCGGCACGACGAGATAATACTTGAAGAAGGGGAGGCTGGTCGAGGCGCCGGGCAGGTTCGGCGACAGCGGGTGCAGCCACACGAAGAGTCCGAGCGCCAGCCCCACCACGACCTGCCCCGTCAGCTTGTAGCGCTCCACCAGCCCGCGATTCTTCTCGCCCCGCCGCTTCTGGCGGAGCTTCAGGTAGTCGTCGAGCAGGCCGATGAGTCCCATCCACACCATCACGAAGAGCGCGACGAGGACGTACGGGCGCGCGAGGCTGAAGCGCGCCCAGAGCAGGACGGGGATGATCGTGCAGGTGAGGATGATCAGCCCGCCCATCGTCGGCGTCGTCCCCTTGGCCGCGTGCGAGTCCGGGGTGCCCTCGCGCACCACCTGGTGCACCGCCTGGCGCTTGAGCGCGCGCAGCATGATCGGGCCGACCACGAACGAGAGCACGAGCGCCGTCACCGCCGCGCCGACGGCGCGGAAGGAGATGTAGGTGAACAGGTTGAAGATCGTGAACTCGCGGATGTGCGGAACGAGCAGGTAGTAGAGCACGAGAAGAGGGACGAGGGACGAGGGACGAGGGACGAGTCGCGGGAGGCGGGAGGCGGGAGGCGGGAGGCGCGGAGAGCGGAGAACGGAGAGCGGAGCGCGGACGGCGACGTCTACTCTCGTCCCTCGTCCCTCGTCCCTCGTCCCTCGGTCGCCCAGATGCGGATCGGCTCCACCAGCCGCTCGAGCCGCATGCCGCGCGAGCCCTTCAGCAGAATAACCGCATCCCGCTGGAGGCGCGACGCGAGCCGTTCCCAGAGACGGTCCACGTCGGCCGCGGTCACCACCCGTGCGTCGCCCGGCGCGAGGCGCTCCAGCGCCGTCGCGAACTCGCCGACGCCGGCGATCACCTCGATCGGCGCGGCGAGCGCCGCGCGCGCGACGTCCTCGTGCAGGCGCGCCGTGTGCCCGCCGAGCTCCAGCATCGTGCCGAGCACCGCGACCCGCTGCCGCCCCTCCCCCGCGTGCTGCAACAGCTCCAGCGCCGCGCGCGCGGACCCGGGGTTGGAGTTGTAGGCGTCGTTGACGAGCACCGCGTGCCCGATCCGCTCGACGTGCGAGCGCATCGGCGGCACGCGCATCGCCGCCACGCCGCGCGCCGCATCGGCGGTCGAGACGCCGAGCTCGCGCGCGACGGCCAGCGCCAGCATCGCGTTCCTGAGGTTGTGCACGCCGCGCACCGCCGGCCGCACCTCGATCCCCTCCACCTCCGCCCACCCGCACCCCTCCGCGTCGACGCCCCAGCGCGCGGCGCGCAGGTCGCCGGCGCCGAGCGCCGCGGCGATCACGTGCCGCGCGCGCGCCCGCGCCGCGTCGACCACCTCCGGCTGCGCGGCGGGGACGACGGCGATGCCGACCCCCTCGCACGCCGCCAGCTCCTCGCGCATCACCCCCGCGAGGTCCCCGAGCCCCTCGAGGTGCTCCTCGGCGATCGACGTCACCACCGTCAGGTCGGGACGCGTGATCGCCGTCAGCCGCGCCACCTCGCCCGGGTGGTTCGTCCCCATCTCGACGACGGCGACCTCCGCCTCGTCAGGCACGGCGAGGAGCGTGAGCGGCACGCCGACGAGATTGTTGAGGTTCGCCTCCGTGGCGTGCACGCACAGCCGGCTGGCGAGCGCCCCGCGCAGGAGCTCCTTCGTGCTCGTCTTCCCATTCGTGCCGACGACGCCGACCACCGGCCGGCCCCACGCGAGGCGCCGGTACGTCGCCAGCGCGCCGAGCGCGACGAGCGTGTCGCTCACCACGTACGCCGGCACGCCGAGGTCGCGCCCCACCTCGGCGCGTGAGACGACGACCGCCGCCGCGCCCTTCGCCACCGCGTCGGCGACGAAGTCGTGGGCGTCGAAGCGCTCGCCGACGAGCGCCAGGAACAGGTCGCCCGGCTGCACGGTGCGCGTGTCCGTCCACACGCGCGCGATCGGATGATCGCCGCGCGACAGCGCGCCGCTCGCGAGCGGGGCGAGGGCCTCGGCGACGCGCGACCACGTCCAGAAGGTCGCGCCGTCTGGCGGCACGCGGGGCGCGACGCTCGGGGCTTCCACCGGTCCGGTCCGCGCGCTCATCGCCGGACCTGCATCAACTCGTTCACGATGACCTTTTCGTCGAAGGGGTATTTCGTCGTGCCGCGCACCTGGTACGTCTCGTGGCCCTTGCCGGCGAGGAGGACGACGTCGTCGGCGCCGGCCAGCTCCAGCGCGCGCTCGATCGCCTCGCGCCGGTCCTCGATCCGCTCGTGGTTGTCGCCGTGCATGCCGGCCTCGATGTCGTCGATGATGCGCGACGGGTCCTCGGTCCGCGGATTGTCGCTCGTCACGATCGCGCGGTCGGCGCGCGCCTCGGCGATCGCGCCCATCTCGGGGCGCTTCCCGCGATCGCGATCGCCGCCGCAGCCGAAGACGACGACGAGCCGCCCGTGCACGAACGGCCGCACGGCGTCGATCGCGCGGGCGAGGGCGTCCGGGGTGTGGGCGTAGTCGCGCAGCACCGTCGGCGCCTCGTGCAGGATCTCGAGGCGCCCCGGCACCTGCGGCACGGTACGCAGCCGCTCGGCCACGTCGCTCCCGGGCACGCCGAGCGCCCACGCCGCCGCCGCCGCGCCGAGCGCGTTCATGATGTTGAAGTCCCCGATGAGCGGCAGCCGCACGTCGTGGCGCTCCTCGCCGAGGGCGAGGGTCCACGTGCTGCCGCGCGGCCCGAACGCGATGTCCTCCGCGTGCACCTCCGCGGACGGCACGCGCTCGCTGAAGCTCACGCGCCGCCGACCGCCCGGGAGCCGCCGCCACGCCGGGTCGTCGAGGTTCGACACGATCGTGCCGTGCGGCAGGAGATGATCCACGAGGCCCGCCTTCGCCTGGAAGTACGCCTCCATCGTGCCGTGGTAGTCGAGGTGGTCGCGCGTGAGGTTGGTGAACACGGCGACGTCGAACTGCACGCCCTCGACGCGGCGCTGATCGAGCGAGTGCGACGAGACCTCCATCGCCACCGTCGACACGCCCTCGTCCACGAGCGCGCGGAAGAGGCGCTGCAGCTCCACCGGGCCGGGCGTCGTCAGGCCGCCGCCGCCGGGCAGCGCGCGCCCCTCGGTGCCGACGAGCACCCCGAGCGTGCCGATCGAGGCGCTGCGGCCGCGCGCGCGCTGGCCGCCGAGCCCCCCGTCGAGCAGGTGCCGCAGGAGATTGACCGTCGTCGTCTTGCCGTTCGTGCCCGTGACGCCGACGAGGCGCAGCGAGCGCGCGGGCCAGCCGTAGGCGGCCGCCGCGGCGATCGCCGCCGCCCGCCGCCCCTCGCGCACGACGAGCGCGGGCAGCGACGTGCGCGTGGGGTCCTCGACGATCGCGGCGACGGCGCCCGCCTGCGCGGCCGCGTCGAGATAGTCGTGGCCGTCGCGCTCGGTGCCGCGCACGGCGATGAACACCGCGCCGGGGCGCACCGCGCGACTGTCGTCGGTGATCCCCGCGGCCTCGCCCGGCAGCGCACCGCGGCTCTCGACGAGGAGCCCCGCGTCGCGCAGCGCGGCGGTGATGGAATCGAGCGTGAAGTGCATCATGGTTCGTGGAAGAGGCGAACGAGCGTCCCCGCCGGCGCGAGCGTGCCGGGGGCGGGACTCGTCTGGCCCGCGGGCCCGGACGCGAGCAGCACGCGGAACCCGGCGCTGTGCAACGACCGCACCGCCTCGCGCAGCGGGAGTCCGCGCACGTCGGGGACCGGGCGCGGCGGCTCGCGGACGACCGCGGGCGCACGCGGCGCGGGGAGCGTGACGACGAAGGGCACGCTCGCCGTCCCGGCGCGCGACGCCGCCGCGACGCGCGACGCATGGCGGGAGGGCGCCGTGGCCGTCGCCGGGATGGTCGCCGCGCCGGCCGGGCGCACCGACGCGCTGCTCTCCGGCCGCTCCACCGC
>CAMLIT010000006.1 GCA_946480295.1 uncultured Gemmatimonadota bacterium | reverse complement strand
GGCAGCCACCAGGAAGATGACGGCCGGCGCGTGCCGGGGAGCGAGCCCCGGCACGCGCCGTCATGGCGTCAGTCGTGGTGCGGCCGCACGACGAGCACCGCGCCCGAGCCGCCGCGCAGCACCTTGTCCGCCACGCTGCCGATGAGGAGCCGCGACACGCCCCGGCCGTGGGTGGCGAGGGCCACCACGTCGGCGCCTCGCTCGGCGGCGTAGTCGATGATCGCGCCGCCGGGCGACGACGCGACGCGCACGTCGCTGCGCACGTCGAGCGCGTCGTGCTCGCGGCGCAGGCGGCCGGCGAGCCCGCTCACGTACTGCTCCGCGCGCTCGACGAGGACCTGGGTGCTGTCGTTCATCGCCGCGGCGGCGCTGGCGTAGGAGGAGGCGAACTCCGCCACGGGGACCATCACCGGCTCGACGACGCGGAGCAGGAGCAGGTGCGCGTGCGCCGCCTCCGCGAGCGAGAGCGCGTGCGGGAGCACCTGCTCGGCGAATCCGGAGCCGTCGAGCGCGACGAGGATCTCGTCGATCGCCGGCACGTCGCCGGCGAGCACCCCTTCCTCCGTGCAGCGGAGCAGGAGCACCGGCGACGCCGCGTGCCGCACGACGGCGTCGGCCGCGCTGCCCAGCCAGGCGCGGCTGAAGCCCGTGCGCCCGTGGGTGGACAGCACGATCAGGGGCGCGGACATCTCCTGCGCGTGCTCGCAGATCGCCTCGGCGATCGGGCCGTCGAGCACCGTGGTGTCGACATCGGTCCCCCAGCGCTCCCGGGCGGTCGCCGCGGTTCGCGCGAGGTACTCCGTCTCGTCGCGGCGCGTCGTGGCGTCCCAGTGCGACCCGTCCCCGAGGTCGAAGGTGTACGTCCGATGGACCCGCACCAGCTCGACGCGAGCGCCGCTCGCCCCCGCGATGGAGCAGGCGGTGCCGATCGCATGCTCGGCGAAGGGCGATCCGTCGAGCGGGACGACCAGCGTGCGATACATGGGACCTCCCGGCGGCCGGTGCCGCCCACTCACTCCCACCCGCGACCGTCGAACTCGCGATCGCGGTTGAAGACGTAGGTACGCGTCCCGAGCTTGTGTTCGGCGACGGCGCGCGCGATGTCCATCGCGCTCACCACGCCCGCGAGCCGCTCGCCATCCATGACGATGACGCGGTGCACCGCGGCGTCGCCCATCAGCGCCACGGCACGCTCCACGTCGTCGTCGGGGCCGAGGACCCAGAGCCGGCGCGTCATGATCTCGCCGACGAGGTGCTCGTCGAGGGAGTTCCATTCCGGGCCGCCGACGTCGGCCATGCGCGCGGCGACGTCCTCGCCGACGTCGGCCCACAGGTCGGTGAAGTAGGTGCCGGGCGCCTCGTCCTCGCGCTCCGCGTCGTCGGCGACCGCGGTCTCGTCCTCGTCCCACTCCGTGCCGAGCGGACGCTCCGTGGGAACACCGGGCTCCTCGGCGGCGAAGGCGACGATGTCGGAGGCGGACACCACCCCCACGACCCGGCCGCCGACCAGGACGGGCGCGCCGCTCACGTGGCGGCGCGCGAGCAGCTCCGCGGCGTCGCGCAGCGTGGTGTCGGGTGTGACGGTGACGACGTCGGCCGTCATGATGTCGCGCAGCTTCAGCATGGGGCTTCTCCTCCGGCGACGGAATCGGGGACGACGAGGACGGAGCAGCGGGCGGTGAGCAGGAGCGGGCCGGCGTAGTCGGGCAGCAGCGAGCGCACGACGCCGGCGCTGCCGGGCGCGGGGACGGCGATCAGCTGCGCCCCGATCGCGGTGGCGAGCGCGAGGACGCTCGTGAGGAGCTCGCCGTCGAGCTCCACGGCGCGAAGCACGAGCTGCTCGCCGGAGAGGGTGATGCCGTCGAGCGCGAGGAGCTCCGTGGGCACAGGAGCAGCCGCCGCGCCGACGTCGTTCGTCGCCGCGGGGAGCGCGATCCAGACCTCGCCACCGGCCCGCGTGCAGGCGATCGCCATCCGGATGGTCGGCAGGTGTGGCGCGCGCTCGGGGAGCACGACGATGGTGCGCCGGGGCAGCTCGCTGCAGGCCGCGGCGACGGCATACAGGGGCGTCTCCGTGAGGTTCGCGGCGCGCGCGGGGGTGATGTCGCCGCTCTGGCGCTCGCGCGTATCTGGCGGGCCGATGCCGAGCACGAGGAGATCGACCTTCTTCTCGTACGCGACGCGGGTGACGACGGCGGGCGGATCGCCGGACTCGAAGCGCAGCGGCCAGACCGGGCCGCTGCGCACCACCTGATCGCGCTGGGCGCGGACCGCGCGCAGGAGCTGGGCGGCCTGGATGCGATCGGCCCCTTCGCACTGGCCGTCGGGGTGGTCGGTGCCGGCGGGCACGGGAATGTGCGGGGCGAATACCGCGAGCAGCTCGACGCCGGCGCCGGAGCCTCGCGCGAGCTCGCGGGCCAGCGCGAGCGCCGGCGCGGACGACGGCGAGCCCCGGCTGGCGACGAGGACGTGGCGCGGCCACGGCGTCGCGCGATCCGGGTGGATGGCGGCGACGAGGGTCGGCGCGCGGAGTGACGACCGCGGAGCGGCAGTGCCTGTCCTGCTGGCCATGGGCCCCTCCCTTGGCCAATGCCCTGTTCGCAGGGTACGGCGGGCGGCGTGGGCCGTCAGTCCGCCGTTTGCCGAGCGTCCGTAGGGGATGGATACGCAGCGCGGCAGCGCTTCCGCACCGGGACGCTTGCCTTCGAGGGAGATCGGGCGCAGGATCAGACCACCATGCGTTCCACCCGACATCGGCCACGATGAAGCGCCTCTGGGCCACCGCGCTCCTGCCGCTCATGGCGTGCACCGTCGTGACCCGTCCGGGCGCGGCGCCCGCGTCGTCGAATCCGCGCTTCGACTGGTTCGCGTACGAGGGCGACGACCCCGTGTTCCACACGGTCGCGGCGACGCCGTCGCAGTATCTCAACCCGATCCTCGAGGGGTTCTACCCGGACCCGAGCATCACGCGCGCGGGGGACGACTACTATCTGGTCAACTCCAGCTTCGCGTACTACCCGGGGATCCCCATCTGGCACAGCCGCGACCTGGTGCACTGGACGCAGCTCGGGCACGTGCTGGATCGCCCGTCGCAGCTCCCGCTCGACAGCCTGGAGATCTCCGAGGGGGTGTTCGCCCCGACGATCCGCTATCACGCGGGGACGTTCTACGTCGTCAACACGCTCGTCGGGGGCGGGGGCAACTTCCTCGTGACGGCGACGGATCCGGCGGGACCGTGGTCGGATCCGGTGTGGCTGCGCGACGTGGACGGGATCGATCCGTCGATCTTCTTCGACGACGACGGCCGCGCGTACATCGTGAACAACGGGCCGCCGGTCGGCACGCCGCTGTACGAGGGGCATCGGGCAATCTGGATCCAGGAGTACGATCCGGCGTCGCGGACGATGATCGGCCCGCGCTCGGTGATCGTGAACGGCGGCGTGGATCTCGCGACGAATCCGATCTGGATCGAGGGCCCGCACCTGTTCAGGGTCGACGGCAAGTACCTCCTGATCTGCGCCGAGGGCGGGACGGGAGACCAGCACGCGGAGGTCGTCTTCCGCAGCGACTCCGTGCGCGGCCCGTACGTGCCATACGAGCGGAACCCCATCCTCAGCCAGCGGCAGCTCGACCCCGCGCGCCCCTTCCCCATCACGTCGACCGGGCACGCGGACATGGTGCAGCTCCCGAGCGGCGACTGGTGGGCGGTGTTCCTCGGGACGCGGCCGTACGAGGACGACTCGTACAACACCGGGCGCGAGACCTTCCTGCTGCCCGTCCGATGGGTCGACGGGTGGCCGGTGATCACCGCGGACAGCGAGCGCGTGCCGTACGTGCACGAGCGCCCGGCGCTGCCGGTGCAGTCGCCGCCCTCCGTGCCGACCTCCGGCAACTTCGCCGAGCGGGACGACTTCGACTCGACGGCGCTCGCGCCGCGCTGGAACACGATCCGGACGCCGCACGAACGCTGGTACGATCTCGCCGCGACGCCCGGGTGGCTCACGCTTCGCGCCCGGCCCGCGGCGCTCGACGAGCGCGCGCAGCCGTCGTTCGTCGGACGACGGCAGCAGCACGCGTGGGCGACGGCATCGACGGCCATGATCTACGTGCCGAGCGAGTCGGGGGACGAGGCGGGGCTCGCGGCGTTCCAGAACGACGAGTACTACTTCACGCTCGCCGTCGCGCTCGACGAGGGACGCACGGTGGTGCGGCTCGAGGAGCACGCCGGCGAGCGGACGGACGGGGGCGAGGTCCTCGCCTCGCGGCCGGTCCAGCTCTCGACACACGCGCCGTTGTACCTGAAGATCAGGGCGCGCGGCGCGCGCTACGATTTCTACTACGCCCATCAGCCGAACGACTGGACGCTGCTGAAGGGCGACGTGGATGGCCGCATCCTCAGCACGAAGGTGGCCGGCGGGTTCGTCGGCACCTATCTCGGCATGTACGCGTATTCACCCTCCAAGTAGAGGAGCTCATGCACCTGCGCCCTGTCGACCGCACGTCCCTCGCCGCATTCGTCCGACGCGCGCGCACCGCCGCCGCGCTGCTCGGGTTGTCGCTCGGCGCCACGGCCGCCGTGGCCGGCGCGCAGGGACAGACGCCACCACGGACGCAGGGCCAGACGACGTTGCTGCCGTACCAGGACGAGTCGCTCCCCGTCGCGCAGCGCGTGGACGACCTGGTCGGGCGGATGACGCTGGAGGAGAAGGTCTCGCAGATGATGGACGTCGCGCCGGGGATCGACCGGCTCGGCGTGCCGCCGTACAACTGGTGGAACGAGGCGCTGCACGGGGTCGCGCGCGCGGGGCTCGCGACGGTGTTCCCGCAGGCGATCGGCGTGGCGGCGACGTTCGACGACAGCCTCGTCTTCCGCATGGCGACGGTGATCTCCGACGAGGCGCGGGCGAAGTACCACGAGGCGCTGCGCCACGGAAGCCACGACCGGTACGAGGGACTCACCTTCTGGTCGCCCAACGTCAACATCTTCCGCGACCCGCGGTGGGGACGCGGGCAGGAGACGTACGGCGAGGATCCGTTCCTCTCCGGGCGGCTCGCCGTGCAGTTCGTGCGCGGCATGCAGGGCGACGACCCGAAGTACCTGAAGACGGTGTCGACCCTGAAGCACTTCGACGTGCACAGCGGGCCGGAGCCGACGCGGCACGAGTTCGACGCCGTGCCGAGCGAGCGCGACCTCCACGAGACGTACCTGCCGCAGTTCGAGGCGGGGATCCGCGAGGGGGGCGCGTACTCGGTGATGTGCGCGTACAACCGCGTGGACGGGAAGCCGGCGTGCGCGAGCGACATGCTCCTCGGGGACATCCTGCGCGGCGACTGGAAGTTCCGCGGCTACGTGGTGTCGGACTGCGACGCTGTCGCCGACATCTGGCGCACGCACAAGTACGTGCAGACCGCGGCCGAAGCGGCGGCGGCGGCGGTGAAGGCGGGGACGGACCTCGACTGCGGCCGCACCTACAGAAACCTCGTCGACGCGGTGCACCAGGGGCTGATCACGGAGCAGCAGATCGACTCGTCGGTGAAGCGGCTCTTCCTGGCGCGGTTCAAGCTCGGGATGTTCGACTCCACGGCGAAGGTGCGCTGGGCGCGGACCCCGTACAGCGACCTGGATTCGCCGGCGCACCGCGCGCTCGCGCTCCAGGTCGCGCGGGAGTCGATGGTCCTGCTGAAGAACGACGGACACGTGCTGCCCCTGCGGCCGGACCTGCACACGATCGCGGTGATCGGGCCGAACGCGGACCAGTGGCGCATGCTGCTCGGCAACTACAACGGGCTGCCGGCGGACGCGATCACGCCGCTGCGCGGGATCCGGGAGGCGGTGTCGAAGAACACGCGCGTGATCTACGCCCGCGGCGCCGACCTCGCGGAGAACTTCCCCGTGCTCGACGCGGTCCCCGGCAGCACCCTGCACACACCGCAGGGAAGCGCGGGACTCCAGGTGGAGTACTTCACGAGCGACAGCCTGCAGGGCTCTCCGACGTTCACGGGCACGGACAGCGCGCTCGACGCGACCTGGCACGGCGCCGCGCCGCAGCCGGGGATGGACCCCGAGCACTTCGGCGTGCGGTGGACGGGGACGTTCACGCCGTCGGAGACGGGGACGTACCGCCTCGGCCTGATCGGCACCGTTCGATTCCGGCTCTACCTCGACGACAGCCTCGTCGTGCAGTCGGTGTACAACTCGAAGAACGGCGAGTTCCCCGACCCGCGGCTGGTGGAAAGCCAGCCGATCACGCTGCAGGGCGGGAAGAGCTACCAGGTGCGCGTGGAGGGCGGGCAGACGTACGGCGACGCGCAGCTCAAGCTCGTGTGGGCGCCGCCCGCCGACTCGCTCGAGGCGGAGGCGGTGGCGGCGGCGCGGCAGGCCGACGCGGTGGTCCTCTTCCTCGGCCTGACGTCGAACCTGGAGGGGGAGGAGATGCCCGTGCACATCCCCGGCTTCTCCGGGGGCGATCGCACGAGCATCGACCTGCCGGCGCCGCAGGAGCACCTGCTGGAGAGCGTGGCCGCGGTGGGCAGGCCGACGGTGCTCGTGCTGATGAGCGGGAGCGCGCTCGCGGTGAACTGGGCGCAGGAGCACGTGCCGGCGATCATGGAAGCGTGGTACCCCGGCCAGGCCGCCGGCACCGCGATCGCCGACGTGCTGTTCGGGAAGTACAATCCGGGGGGACGGCTGCCGGTGACGTTCTACCACAGCGTGAACGACCTCCCGCCGTTCGACGACTACCACATGGAGGGGCGCACCTATCGCTACCTCGCCGATGCGCCGCTCTACCCGTTCGGCCATGGCCTGAGCTACACGACGTTCCGGTACGCGCACCTGCGCACGAGCGCGCCGACGCTGCGCGCGAACGGCGAGATCACGGTCAGCGTCGACGTGACGAACACGGGGACGCGCACGGGCGACGAGGTGGTGCAGCTCTACGTCCGGCACCTCGGCTCGCGGGTGTCGCGCCCGATCGAGGAGCTGCGCGGCTTTCGGCGCGTGACGCTGAAGCCGGGCGAGACGCGCACCGTGCGCCTTCCGCTGCGCGCCAGCTCACTCGCGTACTGGAGCCCGGAGAAGCACGGGTGGGTGGTGGAGAGCGAGCCGGTGCTGCTGCAGGTGGGCGGGTCGTCGGCGGACGTGCGGGCGGAGGAGCGGGTGCGGGTGGTGGGGAGGTAGCGGGGGGCGGGGGGCGGGAGGCGGGAGGCGGTTGGGGGCGTCGCTGCGTCCGGCCTCCTCGCGCCGCGGCTGGCCCCTCTACCCGGCCAGCTTCAAAGGGCCGACACGGATTCCACGGACGATGCGGATCGGCACGGATGGGGCCCGGCGGGCGGGGACCGGGTCCGGCCAGGCCGAGGCGCGAGGGCGCCTAACGCCACGCGAAGCGGTCCACGCCGATCCGTGTGCCGTTCATCCGTCGAATCCGTGTTCCCACCGTGTGATGCCCGCCCGACCACGGAGTCCGACGCACGGCGCGACGTCGCCAGCCCGGACGCGTCCCGCGCCTCAGCTCACCGGCGTCCGCTCCGGATCCCAGCGCAGCACCGCCGCCTGGACGCCCTCGAGATGCGTGCGCATGCGCGCGCTGGCGAGGGCGCGGTCGCGCTCCTCCAGCGCCTCGAGGATGGCGACGTGCTCGGCGTGGTCGCGCTTCCGCGAGCCGAAGATGTCGATGATCAGCCGCTGCTCGTCGGAGAAGAGGTCGTGCAGCACGTCGAGCATCTGCGTCAGCACGGTGTTCCCCGAGGCGAGGGCGATCTGCCGGTGGAAGGCCATGTTGACGGAGTTGAGCACCTCGTCGTCGTCGAGGCTCTCGCTCGCGGTGGCGAGGAGGCGGCGCATCTCGGCGAAGTGCTCGGGCGCGCCGTTCTCCACGGCGTCCGTCACCGACTGAACCTCGAGCGGGATGCGGACGCGGATCAGGTCGAGCAACAGCTTCTTCGTCACCGTGCCGCTGTAGTCGCGGCTGGCGAGCACCAGCACGTCCTCGCTGCGCGTGACGTACACGCCGGAGCCGTGGCGGATCTCGACGACGCCGGTCGCCTCCAGCTTCTTCAGCGCCTCGCGAATCGTGGGGTGCCCGACGCCGAAGCGCCGGGCCATCTCCAGGATCGGTGGCAGGCGATCGCCCTGCCGATACTCGCCGCTCTGGATCAGTCCACGGATCCGCCGCGCGAGCGTATCGGACAAGTTCCGCTTCGTCACCGGTCCGAAGGTGTTCTTCATTGCGCCCTCTCTCCCTGAACGAGTGCCTGCAGGCCGCCTGGTCGCGGCGTGATCAGTTCGCGATGCCGGAGTCGGCCGCGGCGCGGACGACGGCGCGGAAGGCCGGCTTCGCTCGCCCCGCGCGGTCGAACAGCAGTGGATAGCTCGTGCGCCCCCGCACCGGCCAGTTGTTGAGCCAGGAGTCGCCGTCCCGCACCCCCCAGAAGGTCACGCGGTCGATGTCGGCGCGGTGGCGCAGGAAGACGCGGAACAGCTCGGCGTAGCGCTGCGCGAGCGCGTCCTGCAGCGAATCCGGCAGGCCGGCGGCGTAGGGATTCAGCCGCGCGCTCGCCGCCGCCTCGAGCCTGACATCGGCGCCGCGGCTCCGCGTGGCGGCGGGCAGCAGGTCCACGTCGAGCTCCGTGATGTTCACCTTCACGCCGAGGGCGGCGAAGGCGGCGATGGTCGAGTCCTCGGCGGCGGCCGACGGCCAGGTCATCTTGTCGTGGCCCTGGAGACCGACCGCCTGCAGGGGGATGCCGACCGAGAGCAGCTGCTTCACGAGCCGCACGGCGCCGTCTCGTTTGGCGGCGTTCTCGAGGGAGTAGTCGTTGTAGTAGAGCTCCGCGGCGGGATCGGCCTCGTGGGCCCACCGGTACGCCTGCGCGATGTAGTCGGGGCCGATGATGTCGAGCCAGGGGGTGTGCCGCAGGGTGCCGTCCTCGTTCAGCACCTCGTTGGCGACGTCCCAGCCCCGGATGCGCCCGCGGTAGCGGCCGACGACGGTGAAGATGTGATCGCGCAGGCGCGCCAGCAGCGTGTCGCGGCTCACCGGACGGCCGCTCGCGTCCTCGAACACCCAGCGAGGCGTCTGGTTGTGCCAGACGAGGGTGTGGCCGATGATGGCCATGTGGTGCCGCTCGCCGAAGGCGACGTACTGGTCGGCGCCGGTGAAGTCGTAGGTGCCCGGCCGCGGATGCACGGACTGCCACTTCAGCGCGTTCTCCGGGCTGATCGTGTCGAAGTGCCTGACGATGAGCGCGTCGCCGACGGTGTCGCGCCCGGAGTACTGGGCCGCGTTCACCGCCGCACCGACGAGGAAGTCGTCCCGGAAGACGTCCTTCAACGCCGGGCCCTCGGCGGCGGGCGCGCGCAGCCCGGCCGACACGCAGCCGGTGGCGAGGAGGGTAGCCGCCGCCGCGGTCGCGATGCCCTTCATGTGAGATCTCGACATGACTGATGGGGGGGATCAGGTGGCGACGGGCACGGGCGTGGGGACGAGCTGCCGACGCCGTTCGGCCAGGTCGTCCGCGACCTGGTGCTCGAGACGCCTGTCGATCCGATAGAAGAAGAGGCAGACGACGCAGAGAAAGAAGGCGATCGCCGGGAAGATGCTCATGGTGAGCCTGATCCCCTCGAGCGCGTGGGCGGACTGCGCCGCGTTCGGCACGTAGCCGAAGAGCGAGAGCAGGTAGCCGCCGAGCGCGCCGCCGATCCCCAGCCCCGCCTTCAGCCCGAACACGATCGCCGAGAACACGACCGCCGTGGCGCGCCGGTGGTTCTTCCACTCGGAGAAGTCGGCGACGTCGGCCATCATCGCCCAGAGCAGCGGGATGGTGAAGCCGTAGGCGAACTGCCGCAGCATCTCCAGCCCGATCATCGTCGCGTACGCCGCCGGCGGGACGACGACGAAGGCCGCCGTGAACAGCGCGGTGAAGAAGAGCCCCGCGATGAACAGGTCCCGCTTCCCGAAGCGCAGGGCGAGCGGCTTGGAGAGGATCACGCCGACGATCGTCGCGCCCGTCCCCAGCACGTTGAAGATGCTGAAGAGATCCTCGCGATGGACGTAGTACTTGAAGTAGTAGAGGACGACGCCGCCGCGCAGGGCCAGGGTGACGAAGAGCACGATCGTCAGGACGAACATCGCCAGCCACGGGCCGTTGTGCGCGAGGTCCGAGAAGTCCTGCCGGACGGACGTGCGCTGCTCGGGCGCCGGCTGGATCCGCTCGCGCGTCGTCGCGAAGGTCACGAAGAAGAAGAGCACGGCGAGCGCGGAGAAGATCCCCATCGTCACCTGGTAGCCGTGGGTGACGCTGCCGTGCCCGAAGCGGTTCACCATCGGCCAGGCGAGCCCCTGGATGACGAGCTGCGCGATCATGGCGAAGACGAAGCGGTACTGCGAGAGGCTCGTACGCTCCGCGACGTCGCCGGTCATCACCCCGCTCAGCGCCGAGTAGGGGAGGTTGTTCGCCGAATACACCATCATGAGGAGGATGTACGTGACGTACGCGTACACCAGCTTCCCCGACGTGCTCAGGTCCGGCGTGAAGAAGGTGAGGAAGCCCATGATGCCGAACGGCACCGCCGTCCACAGCACCCACGGGCGGAACTTCCCCCAGCGCGTGTTCGTGCGATCGGCCACGACGCCCATGATCGGGTCGAACACGGCATCGAAGACCCGGACGACGAGGAAGAGCGTGCCCGCCGCCACCGCCGTGATCCCGAAGGCGTCGGTGTAGAAGGCGAGCTGGAACATGATCATCGTCTGGAAGATGAAGTTCGCCGCGGCATCGCCGATGCCGTAGCCGACCTTCTCCTTCACCGACAACCGTTCGCCGTGCACGATTCGGATCCGTCGTTGGATGTGGGTCACTGCACCCGCAGCGCCAGCAGCTGCAGGTCCTCGTCGCGCGACGACGTGCCGAGCATGATCGTGAACTCGCCCGGCTCGACGCCGTACTGCATGTCAGCATCGTAGAAGGCGAGCGTCTCCGGCGTGATCTCGAGCTCCACACTCGCCGACTCGCCGGGGCCGAGCCAGACCTTGCGGAATCCCTTCAGCTCCTTCACCGGCCGCGTCGCCGAGCTCACGCGGTCGCGGACGTAGAGCTGCACGACCTCCGCGCCCGGCCGCTGCCCGGTGTTCGTCACCGTCGCGGTGACCTTCGTGGACTCGCCACGCCCGATGACCTCCTTCGCGAGGCGCACGTCGGAGAGGGCGAAGGTGGTGTAGCTCAGGCCGAAGCCGAACGGGAAGAGCGGCGAGGCATCGTCGAAGAGGTAGCCGCGACGCGCCGAGGGCTTGTGGTTGTAGTACACGGGCAGGTGCCCGGCCGAGCGCGGGAAGCTGATCGGCAGCTTGCCGCCGGGCGTGACGACGCCGAACAGGACGTCCGCGACGGCGCGCCCGCACTCCTGCCCGAGATACCAGCACTCGAGGATCGCCGGCACCTTCTCCACCAGGTGCGTGATGGCCAGCGGGCGGCCGTTGAAGAGCAGCGCCACGACCGGCTTCCCCGTGGCGACGATCGCGTCCACCAGCTCGTCCTGCCGCCCGATCAGCTCGAGGCTCGCGCGATCGCCCATGTGCTTGCGCGACCACGCCTCGCGCGACGTCTGCTCGTTGCCGCCGATGGCGAGGACGACGACGTCGGCCTGCTGGGCGACGGCCACCGCCTCGGCGATCAGGCGGCGGTCCTCCTCGGGATCGCTCGGCACGACGGCATCCTCGTTCCACGAGCCGCCGATCGTGATGCGGCACCCCTCGGCGTGGAGCACGCGCACGCGGTCACCGACGCGCCCGCGGATGCCGTCGAGCACCGTGACGTCGTACTTCGGCACACCGCTGTAGCCGCCGAGCAGGCTGCGGTTCGCGTTCGGGCCGATGACGGCCACGGAGCGGATCGCCGCCGGGTCGAGGGGCAGCACCGCGCCGTCGTTCTTCAGGAGCGTGATCGCCTCGCGCGCGGCGTCCAGCGCGAGGGTGCGATTCCTCTCCGAGCCGACGACGAGGTCGGCTACGTCGGGATCGACGTATGGATCGTCGAAGAGTCCCATCTGGAACTTCCAGCGCAGCATCGGCGCGACGAGCGCGTCCAGCTCGTCCTCGGCGAGCGTTCCCTCGCGCACCAGCGCCACGAGATGGAGGTAGCAGTCGGGCTCCGGCAGCTCGATGTTGACGCCCGCGCGGACGGCGAGCGCGCACGCCTGCTTCCTGTCCTCCGCCACGAAGTGCCCGTGGGTGTCGGGACGGTCCTCGAGCTCCCAGATCGCGTAGTAGTCCGACACGACGAATCCCTGGAAGCCCCACTCGTCCCGCAGCACCTTGCGCAGCAGCCAGCGGTTCGCGTGCGACGGGATGCCGTCCACTTCGTTGTAGGATGCCATGACGCTCACCGCCCCGCCCTGCTGCACGGCCGCGCGGAAGGGCGGGAGGAAGATCTCGCGCAGCTCGCGCGGCGAGACGTTCGCCGGGCCGCAGTTCATCCCGCCCTCCGGCTGCCCGTGCGCGACGAAGTGCTTGAGCGTCGCCATGACGTGCTTCCGGTCGTGGAAGGTGGCGTCGCCCTGGAAGCCGCGCACGGCGGCGAGGCCGAGCTGCGTGACGAGGTACGGATCCTCGCCGAAGGTCTCCTCGACGCGACCCCAGCGCGGGTCGCGGGCCACGTCCACGACGGGCGTCAGCGCCTGGTGCGTGCCGCGCACGCGCGCCTCCTCCGCCGTCATGCCGTAGAGCGACTCGACGAGCTCGGGATTGAAGGTGCCGGCGAGCGCGATCGGCTGGGGGAAGCTCGTGGCGCCGACCGCGGCGTGGCCGTGCAGGCACTCCTCGTGGAAGACGACCGGGATGCCGAGCCGCGTGTTCTCGACGAAGAAGCGCTGGATGGCGTTCGTGAGCTCCGCCTGCGCTCGTGGTCCGCGTCCGCGGCGCGGCTCGGTGGGCGTGCTGCCGGCGTCGCTCGGCCGGCCCACCTGCCCGATGCCGTGGCCGTCGGCGAAGGCGCGCCGCGCCTTCTCGTGGTCGAAGTTGCCCTGGCCGTCGACGAGCATGTCGGCCTTCTTCTGCCAGACGCACATCATCTGCGCCGCCTTCTCCTCCAGCGTCATGCGGGCGAGGAGATCGGCCACGCGCTGCTCGATCGGCAGCGCCGCGTCGCGGTACGGCGGCCGCTCCATCCGGCCCGCCGGCTCCATGGTCGTAACGCTACTCACGAGACCTTCTCATCAGGGCTGGAAGAGTTGGAGGTCGATCGCGTCCGCCATGACGCGGTATCCGAGCTCGTTCGGGTGCAGGTGGTCGCCGCTGTCAACGTCGGAGCGCAGGCGCGTCGGCTGCGCCGGATCGCGCATCGCGGCATCGAGGTCGAGGACGGCGTCGAACGCATGGCTGGTGCGGATCCACCGATTCACGGCGTCGCGCGCGCGCTGGTGGTCCGGCGAGTCGTAGAACGAAGCCCCGAAGGGGAGGATCGGGACGCCGTAGACGCGGATCCCGCGCGCGTGCGCCCGCGCGATGATCTCGCGATAGGCGGCGATCAGCCCCTGCGCGACCGAGTCGGCGCCCTGCGCCGTCCGCGCGCCGCCGATGTCGTTCACGCCCTCGCTGACGATCAGCCAGCGCGCGCCTGGCGCGTCCAGCACGTCGCGCTCGAGGCGGTCCATGCCGGCGGGGCCGAGACACGCCCGCAGCACGCAGTTGCCGCCGATCCCCTCGTTGAGCACCGCGACGTCCGCCGTCTCGCGATTGGCATGCAGGCGTCGCGCGAGGTCGTCGGGCCAGCGGTCCTGCCGATTCGTGCCGGAGCCGCGTCCGTCGGCGATGGAGTTGCCGAGGACGACGAGCGCCCTCCCAGGCGGATCGACGACATCGATGCCGGTCAGCAGGTACCAGTGGTCCGTGCGCGCGGCGTCGGGCAGCGCCGACGCGGACACGTCGTCGCCGGCCTGGAGATACGACGTGGTGCGCGATCCCGGATGGCCCGTCACGCCGCTCGGCGCGTTCGCCACGAACATCGTGACGGCGAGGTCCGACAGGGGGGCGACCTCGTACGCGATCGGGTCCGAGGTGGCCGCGTCGCCCGGCTGCAGGGTGACGCCGGGCTGCCCGTGGAAGGTCATCGCCACGTCGCGCGGCTGTGCGATGGCGCCGTCGCCGAGCGAGGGCGCGAGGTGCACCGCGCCGATGGTGAGCGGGCCGTTGCCGAAGGCGTTCGAGAGCCGGAGGCGCAGCGTGTCGCCGCCAATCGAGAGGTGCACGACCTGGCGCAGGGTGCTGGCGCTCAGCCCCGGCGCGGGGGGCATGTTGCGCGGCTCGGTGAGCTGCGGTGCCGCGCCCCACGTTCCGACCCAGCGCGCGGCGGCGGAGTCACCGGCCAGCGCCTGCGCGCGCGTCAGGACGGCGCGATCGACGCGCGGACGGGGATCGGGCCGGACGCGCGCCGTGCACGCCGCACCGAGCACGAAGACGAGCGGAAGCACGAGCCGTCCGAAACGAGCGCGCATGGCTGGCAGCTGCAGGTGGAGAGCGTGAGAGTGGCGGACGGCCGGCGATCGAGACTGGTCAACAAGTCATCGGACGAATCGACCGGCATAGAATGAGAGACGTCACATGCCACGGCAAGTCGGCGGACGCACACGCAACCGTGGGTGCACATACGACTTGCGCCACGGCCGACCGGAGCGCACGTGCCGGTCGGCCGCCCCACGAGGCCACGGTCAGCGCACGCCGAGCAGCACCTCCACGGTCAGCTGGTCGAGGCGCTCGTAGGCGTACCCCTGCTCCCGGATCGCCGCGAGGTCGAGCGACTGCTCCTTGAGTTGCTTCGCGCGCTCGGGGCTGAACGTCACGCGCTCGGGCTTCCCCGCTCCACCACGCCGAGCGAGCGCATCGCGCAGCTGCCGGATCTCCGGGTCCGCGTTCCAGCGCGCGGCCTTCTCCTTGAGGATCAGGTACGTCCGCATGCATCCCGCCGCGAAGTCCCACACCCCGTCGTAGTCCTCGGTGCGGTAGGCGTGCGCGTCGAAGTGGCGCATGCCGTCGTACTCCGCGTCCTCGAGGAGCTTCACGAGGAAGAAGGTGTCCTTGAGGTTGACGCTGCCGAAGCGGAAGTCCTGGTCGTAGCGCCCCGGCTTCTGGTCGTTGAGGTCGATGTGAAAGAGCTTCCCCGCCTCGAGCGCCTGCCCGACGCCGTGGGTGAAGTCGAGCCCCGCCATCGTGTCGTGCGCCACCTCGGGGTTGAGCCCCACCATCTCCGGGTGGTCGAGCGTCGCGATGAAGGCGAGCGCGTGGCCGATCGTCGGCAGGTAGATGTCGCCGCGCGGCTCGTTCGGCTTGGGCTCGAGCGCGAAGCGGTAGCTGTAGCCCTGCGACCGCGAGTACTCGCAGAGGAAGTTCAGCGCGTCGCGGAACCACTTCGCCGCCTCACGCGGATCCTTGGCGGCGTTCGTCTCCGTCCCCTCGCGGCCGCCCCAGAACACGTAGATCTCCGCGCCGAACTCGGCGCCGAGATCCATGGCGCGCATCGTCTTCTGGAGGGCGTAGGCGCGGACGCGCGGATCGTTGCTCGTGAACGCGCCGTCGCGGAACGCCGGATCGCCGAACAGGTTCGTCGTCGCCATCGGCACCTTCATGCCGGTGTCGGCGAGCACCTGCCGGAACTCCTTGACGATCCGGTCGCGCTCCGCGGGCGAGGAGCCGCGCGGCACGAGGTCGTCGTCGTGGAAGTTCACGCCGTAGGCGCCCAGCTCCGCGAGCTTGCGGACGCTATCGTTTGGCGAAATCGGCGCACGCACCGGATCGCCGAACGGGTCGCGCCCGACGTTGCCGACGGTCCACAGGCCGAAGGTGAAGTGGTCCTCGGGGCGAGGCGTGTACGCGTCCTGCGCTTTCCTGGCGGTCATGGCGGAGATTCCCGGGGCGAGAGGTCGGACGTCGGGCGCGCAGTGTGCCGCTGCCGCGCGGTCAGGGGATGGCGTCGCAGCGAGCCTTGCGTGGATTCGCCGGACACCGGATGGACTCGTAGTACTGGAGCGTGTGCGTCGGCGGCTCGACGCCCGCCGGCAATGGCCGATGCGAGAAGGTCTGGAAGTAGAGCAGCGCAGCGTTGCGCCACCACTCCGCCTCGCGCTCCTGGATCGCGAGGAACGACTGCACGTCGCGGAAGCGCTCGGGGTCGATCGCGCCACGCAGCGAGTCCCACGTCCGCTGCATCGAGCGCACGGTGTCCACCCCGGCCTGGTAGTGCAGCGCGAGCTCGTCCCACAACGTGCGGCCGGAGCGCATGCGGTAGCCCCACGGGACGTGGTGAAAGAACAGGAGGAACGAATCGGGCACCGTCGCGAGGCTGGCGAAGCGGTCGCGCACGGGCGGGAAGTACTGCGCGACCGCGTCGCTTCCGGTGGCGGTGCGGTCGAAGCCGATGCCGAGCGAGTCGGCGCGGTGGTAGTAGACCGGCGTCCAGTCCGGACGGCCGCGCCCCTCCCACGGCCCGGGGCCGTAGTGCGAGCCGGCGTGCATGATGTGCACGAGCCCGAGCGGCTCCATGTAGTTCACCACCGCCTCGCGCGAGGCGAGCATCATCTCGCGGATCTTCCCCACGACCGCGGGATCGTTGGAGAAGGTCATGCGGATCCACTCGTCGGCGATCGCCGCCGCCGACAGGTCGTGGTCCCACGCGAGCCGGCCGAAGACGTACCAGTTGGCCTGGTTGAACTGCGACCCGGTCCAGTCCCGATCGCTGCCGACGTTCGACACGCCGGCCATCCCGGTGATCGGGTAATGCTGGAGCGACCCGTCGATCACCTTGCCCACCGTGGAGCCCCGCCCGTCGGCCCAGGTATCCGCGTCGAGCACCTCCTTCCACACCGGCCCGAGGTAGACGAGGTGCGTGTCCTGGCCGAGGTACTCCTTGGTGATCTCCACCTCGAGCATCGTCGGCGTCTTCGGCATCGCGCCGAAGAGCGGGTGGAAGGGCTCGCGCGGCTGGAAGTCGAGCGGACCGTTCTTCACCTGGAGCAGCACGTTCGGCCGGAACTGGCCGTCGAGCGGGTGGAACTCGTCGTACGCCTGCTTCACGCGGTCGGTGGGGACGGCGTTGCTGTAGACGAACGCCCGCCACATCACCACGCCCCCGTGCGGCGCCAGCGCGTCGGCGAACATGTTCGCCCCGTCCGCGTGGCTGCGGTGGTAGTCCTGCGGGCCGGGCTGCCCCTCGGAGTTGGCCTTCACGAGGAAGCCGCCGAAGTCGGGGATGTAGCGGTAGATCTCGTCGACCTTCCCCTTCCACCACTCCCGCACCGCCGGATCGAGCGGATCCGCGGTCTTCAGCCCGCCGATCTCGATCGGCGCGCTGAAGCGCGCGGTGAGGTAGACGCGGATCCCGTAGGGGCGGAAGACGTTCGCCAGCGCCGCGACCTTCGCGAGGTACGCCGGCGTCAGGACCTGCGCGTTCGCGTTGACGTTCGTCAGCACCGCGCCGTTGATGCCGATCGAGGCGTTGGCGCGCGCGTAGTCGCGATACCGAGGGGAGAGGTGGCCGGGGAGCTCGCTCCACTGCCAGAGCGACGACCCGGCGTAGCCGCGCTCCACGCTGCCGTCGAGGTTGTCCCAGTGGTCGAGGATGCGGAGCCTGACCTTCGGCGCGCTCACGACCGCGAGCCCCCGCAGCGGCGCGTCGGTCTGGAGCTGGCGCAGCAGGGCGAACGCGCCGTACAGCACGCCCACGTCGCGGTTGGCGGCGATGACGATGGCGCGCCGACCGTGCACGGTCATCGCGCGAAGGACGTAGCCCTCGTCCCCCGCCTGGCGCAGCGCGTCGGATAGAGAGAGCGACGCGATCACGCGCGAGCTCGCCGGCGTGCCGGCGATGACGGCGCCGTCGCCCATCACGGTCGTCCGCGACGGGATCGACTCGGCGAGCAGTCCGCCCAGCCCGGTGGTCAGCTCCTCGCGCACGGCGCGCAGCGTGGGCGAGTCGCCGTCCACCACCAGGTACCGGATCGCGCCCCGGTATTCGCCGAGCCGCGCGCCGTCGGCGACGCGGTGATAGCGCAGCCAGAGATCGTAGCCATCCTCGGCGCGCGCCACGGACGCGGCACCGACGAGGAGGAGCGCGACCGCGGCGAGGAGGTGTCTCACAAGGGGATGTTCGGGGTGCGGGAGTCCTTCGGGTCGGCCCAGCTCTGGTTCGGGATGAGCGGGCTCCACCCCGGACGCAGCGGATCCTGGTCGTACGGATACGTACCAAGGCGCAGGAACAGCTCGTGGTACTCGGCGAGCTTGTCGCGATCGAGCTTCACGCCGAGCCCGGGCGCGGTGGGCACGGGTATCGCGCCGTGGCAGTAGCGCATCTTCCCGCCCACGATGACGTCGTCGGCCAGGTGATGATAGTGCGCGTCGGCGGCGAAGGTGAGGTTGGGCACCACCGCGCCGAGGTGCAGCATGGTGGCGAGCTGGATCCCGAGCTCGCCTGACGAGTGCACGGCGACACCGAGCTGGAAGGCCTCGCAGATCCCCGCCGCCTTCACGCACGGCCGGATGCCGCCCCAGAAGGTGGTGTCGAGGAGGATGACGTCGACCGCCGTCTCGAGGATGTTGGCGGCGAGCTGCTCGAAGCCGACGACGACGGTGTTCGTCGCCAGGGGCATGCGCACCTTCTCGCGGGTGCGTCGCATCCCGTGCAGGCCGTAGACGGGGTCCTCGAGGTAGTCGTTGTTCAGGTCCTCGATCTGCTGGCCGAACCAGATCGCCTGCTCGGTGGACCAGACGCCGTTGGGGTCGAAGCGGAAGCGGTCGCCGGGGAGCGCCTCGGCGATGGCGCGATAGCATTCGAGCTCGTACTCGGGCGCGAAGACGCCGCCCTTCAGCTTGTGCGACGTGAAGCCGTGCTCCGCCTTGAGCTGCTTCGCCTCGGCGACGAGCTGGTCGACCGTGCGGACCTCCCCCGAGCCGTCGATCGGGTTGGGGTAGCGGAAGAAGAGGTAGGAGGCGAAGGGGACGCGGTCGCGGAGCCTGCCGCCGAGGATGTCGTGGACGGGGACGCCCCACTTCTGGCCGAGGATATCGAGGCAGGCGAACTCGAGCGCCGCGAGGATCTGCGTGCGGTTGTTGTAGAGCGAGGCCGTCGGGTTCGCGATGAGGAAGCGGAGCTTCTCGAGCTGCGCCGGGTCGTGGCCGATGAGGTACGGCCGTAGCGCCTGAAAGGCGGCGACTGCGCTCTCGCCACCGCCGCCCATCTCGCCGAGCCCGACGATGCCCTCGTCGGTCTCGAGCTCGACGATGGTGCGGACGAAGCGTCCCCAGTGGCAGCCGTTCGCATGGCGGAGCGGCGCGGCGAGAGGGACGGTCACCGGGGTGACGCGGATGTCGGTGATCTTCATGCGGAGGCGAGGAGGTCTCGAGAGAGGGGCGAACGGACGGGCCGGGGCGAGATCAAGTGATCTTACCTCTCTCCACGTTGGCCGTCGCACACACGAACTGTCAAGCCAGTCACCCGCCCCTCCTTGCTCGCCCCCTCGCCCGCCACCGGGCCCGACCGGCCCGCCCGCCGATCACATTTCCCTCAAACCCCGCTGTAGACGCTGAAGCCGCCGTCCACCGGGATGACCGTCCCCGTCACGAACGACGCCGCATCGCTGCACAGCCACTGCACCGGCCCGATGAGCTCCTCCGGCCGCCCGAAGCGCCCCATCGGCGTGTGCGACACGATCGTCTTCGCCCGATCCGTGTAGCCGCCATCCGGCTTGATCAGCACGTTCCGGTTCTGCGTCGCGATGAAGAAGCCCGGCGCGACCGCGTTCACCCGGATGCCGTCTCCGTACTTCCGGGCCAGCTCCACGGCGAGCCAGCGCGTCAGGCTGTCGATCCCGGTCTTGGCGATCGAGTAGCCCAGAACGCCGCTGATCGCCCGCATCGCCGCCATGGACGAGATGTTGACGATGGAGCCGGCGCGCCCCTCGGCCATCGCCGACCCGAAGACGAGCGACGGCACGACGCTGCCGTGCAGGTTGAGCTGCAGCACCTCGTCGAAGGCATCGAGCGGCACCTCGAAGACGCTGCGATCGTCGTTGCGCGCGCGCGTGACGTTGCCGCCCGCGGCGTTGACGAGGATCTGGATGCCGCCCCACGCGCGGAGCAGCTCGGCCAGTGCCGTCTTGAGCTGCGCCTCGTCGAGGACGTCGGCGATGAGCGGCATCGCGGCGCCGCCGGCGCGGCGGATCTCGTCGACCTTGGCCTCGGCCTCCTCCCGCCGGCGCCCGAGGACGGCGACGCGAGCACCGGCCGCGGCGAGCCCGGAGGCGATGGTGCCGCCGAGCACTCCATAGCCGCCCGTGACGACGGCGACGCGGCCGTCGAGGGCGAACGCATTCGAGTTCTGTGTCACGCCGGCGAAAACAAAAGCGGATCGGGCGAAAAGACAATCACCCGCTCCCTAGCGGTCCTGTGCGCCCCCGGCACCCGGGAACTCGCCGACGCCGGACACGCATTGATGGCGAGGACCCCGTTCCGCGAGGCGGACGCATGATCGCTCCGATCCTTCTGGCGCTCTCGCTGGTGCTCCCGACCCCCCGCCGACCCGGCGCGCTCCCCTCGCCGAGGGCGGCGGTTGGCCGCGCGCCCATGCTGGACACCGCCGTGTTCGCGGGAGGCTGTTTCTGGGGGATCGAGGCGGTGTTCGACCACGTACGCGGCGTGATCTCGGCGACGTCGGGCTTCGCGGGTGGGGCCGTGCGCTCGCCGTCGTACGAGGAGGTCAGCTCCGGGAATACCGGGCATGCGGAATCCGTCCGCGTGGTGTTCGATCCGACCCGCATCGCCTATCCCACCCTGCTCCAGATCTTCTTCTCGGTGCACGATCCGACGGAGCTGAATCGGCAAGGACCGGACGTCGGCCCGCAGTACCGCTCGATCGTGTTCTACCGGAACGAGGCGCAGCGAAGGTCGGCCGAGGCGTACATCGCGCAGCTCGCGCACGCCCACATCTATTCGCGACCGATCGCGACGCAGCTGCTGCCCCTGGGGGCGTTCTTCCCGGCCGAGGCCTATCACCAGCACTTCCTCGAGCGGCACCGCGACCTTCCCTACATCGTGATCAACGACTTGCCGAAGCTGGACAGGTTGCGGCGCGGCTTCCCATCGCTGTACAGGGAGTGACAGCGGCGCCGCGCGATCGCGCGCGGCGCGGCGTCACCGCCTGGCGCCGAGGCGGCACAGGCAGTCGGCGAGCGTGCGGATCTCCACCGTCGCCCCGACCGCGGTGGCCAGGGCGAGGGCGCGGTCGTAGCAGCGCGCCGCGTCCTGGGCGTATCCACGCCGCTCGTTGATCGTTCCGATGAGCCGGAGGCACTCGATCTCGCGCCAGCGGTTGCCGGACGCGGAGAAGAAGCCGAGGGCTTCGCTCGCCAGCTCCTCCGCGCGATCGGTGCTCCCCTGGCGCGTCTTCGCCTCGGCCAGGTTGAGGGTGGCGAGGGCGATGAGCTCCGCGTGCTCCACCTCGCGCGCGACCATGAGGGCCTGGGTGAGGAGCCCCTCGGCCAGATCGAGGTTGCCGCGGTCGAGCGCGACGCGCCCGTAGTTGTTCAGCGCGATCGCCTCGCCCCGCCGGTAGCCCGCGCGCTGGAAGTGGCCGTAGGATTCGGCGAACGCTCGTTCGGCGGCGCCGAGCTGCCCCTGCTGCGCGAAGATGGAGCCGGAGTTCTGGAGCGCGAGCCCGCGCATCACCGGGTCGGTGGTGAGGGAGAGCACCTGATCGAAGAGCTGCTTCGCCTCGGTGAAGTCGCCGCGGCACATGAGGACGTTGGCCTCGGCGATCATGGCGTGCGCGAGCAGCAGCTCGTCGGCGGCCGCCCGCGCGAGCTCCTGGCCGCGGCGGGCCGCGTGGAGGGCGGCGTCCCACTCCGACTTCGACCGGTAGGCGTCGGCGAGGCGGGTGAAGGCCTCCGCGGCGATGGTTGGGTCGGGCGCGCGCGCGGCGACCTCGAAGGCCGCCACGGCTCGCTCGAGGATCCCGAGCTGCTCGGCGTACTTCCCCTCGGACAGCAAGTCGGCCGCCCGATCGACGCTCGGCACGTCGGTTGCGCTTGACGAGTGCGGCTCCTGGCCGCCGCCGGGAGCTTTCCTCGCCACCACGTCGTCTGCGGTCACTCTGCCCGATCCACCGAACTGTTCCGGTCCAGGTTCTCGATCATGCGCTCTTTCCTGCCCTCAGTCGCGCGCGCGCTCGCCGCGGCAGCCGCCCTGGTGCTCGCCACGAGCTGTGGCGAGCCTCGTGCCACGGCTCTCCAGCGCCCTGACGCCACGAGCGCGCCGGCGGCCACCCTGCTCTCCTGCCCGACGACCACGACGCAGACGACGAGCGCGCTGGTCGGCGTGCTCGGCGGAACGGTGAGCCTGGGGGGCACGCTGGTCAGCATCCCCGCCGGCGCACTGAGCGTACCGACGCTGATCACCGTCAAGATCCCGGCCGGGCAGTTCATGGAGGTCGACGTCCAGGCCAACGACTTCACGTCGTTCCTCTTCAACCAGCCGGTCAGCATCACCATCGACTACTCGCGATGCAACCAGAACCTGAGCGGCGATACGCTCTCGGTCTGGAACATCGACGAGTCGACGAAGGCGCTGCTGGAGAACATGGGCGGGGTGAACAACGCCACGGCCCACACGATCACCTTCTCGACGGGGCATCTCTCGGGGTACGCGGTGGCGTTCTGAGCGGGACACGGGACGAGGGACGCGCGGCGCGCCTCATCCCCGGCTTGCTCGCGCCGTGCGCTGGGTCCTGCATCGAGCAGGCGTCACGGCCGAGGGGAACGCGGATTCGACGGAGGTCACGGATGCCGCGGATCGCTCCGCGTGGCGCGAGGGCGCCTCTCGCCCCGCCGGTCCGGGCGCCAGGTCGCGGATCCCTCGCCCCATTCGCCCCATTCGCACGATCTCCGTTGAAATTCGCGTCTGCTCCTGGATGGTGGCCGGGTAGAGGGGTCAGCGGCGGCGCGAGGGTCCCGACTCGGCGTGCGTCGGGCTCCGTGGTCGGACGGGCGTCACGCGGTGTGGAGACGCGGATGACCACGAATGAACTGCCGATTCGTGCGAATCGCTCCGCGTGGCGAAAAAGCCCCTCGCGCCCCGGCCGGCCCGGGACCCGGTCCCCTCCCCGCTCATGCCATCCGTGCCGATCCGCGGTTCCCGTGGCATCCGTGTCGAGTCGTTTTGGGCCGGATGACTAGAGTGGCCAGCGGCCGCGCGCGGAGCCCGGACGCGCCGAGGAGCCCCACGCGTCCCTCGTCCCCCGTCCCCACCGGCTCCCGCCTCCCGCCTCCCGCTAGACCGCCACCACCTCCCCCGCCACCTCCAGCTCCCGCTCCACCGATTCGCGCTCGCCGGCGTCGTGGACGAGCGTCATGCACGCGGCGGCGGCGATCAGGAAGGCGCCGCCGAGCATGACGATGTAGAGCGGCGTGTTGGGATTGTCCTTGCCGAAGGTCGCCCGGATCAGCGGGCCGAAGCCGACGGCGGAGACGATCTCCGGCGTCACGATGAAGAAGTTGAACACGCCCATGTACACGCCCATCCGCTTCGGCGGGACGGCGGTGGACAGGATCGCGTACGGCATGGACAGCACCGAGGCCCAGGCGATCCCCACGCCGACCATGCTGAGGAGGAGCAGGTACTTGTCGTGCATCAGGTACACCGAGAGCAGCCCGGCCGCGCCGCAGAGCAGCGACACGATGTGGACCGCCTTGCGGCTCGTGCGGTCGGCGATAGTGGGGAGCACGAGGGCGACGATGAAGCAGGTGATCGAGTAGAAGGCGAAGGTGAAGCCGCCCCACTCGATCCCCTGCGTGTAGAGCGCCGACTTCGGATCCGTGGCTCCGAAGACGTGCCGCGCGGTCGCGGGCACGAAGAAGAGCCACATGCAGAAGAGACCCATCCACGTGAAGAACTGCGCGACCGAGAGCTGCCGCATCGTCACCGGCATCTCGCGGATCGCCGAGCCGACCTCGCGCAGCAGGTCCAGCGCGCCGCGGCGCGTGCGCCGGTCGCGCTCCCATGCCTCGAGGTCCTCCGGCGGATTCTCCGGAGTCGTCACGACCGTCCAGATGACGGCGAGGAGGAAGACGAGCGCGCCCACCTGGAAGGAGTACTTCACGGAGAGCGGAATCCCGCTCGCCGTGCTGCCGCTCACGCCGAGCCAGCTGAAGACCAGCGGGAGTGCGTTGGCGAGGCTCGCGCCGACGCCGATGAAGAACGACTGGAGCACGAACCCGGCCGTGCGCTGGCTCGGCGCCAACTTGTCGGCGACGAAGGCGCGGAAGGGCTCCATCGACACGTTGATGGAGGCGTCGAGGATCCAGAGCAGGCCGGCGGCCATCCACAGGGTGCTCGACGTCGGCATGACGAAGAGTGCCGACGACGCGAGGATGGCGCCGACGAGGAAGTAGGGGCGGCGGCGCCCCAGCCGCCCCCACGTGCGGTCGCTCAGCGCGCCAATGATCGGCTGGACGAGGAGGCCCGTCAGCGGCGCGGCGAGCCAGAGGAGGGGCACCTGATCGGAGCGCGCCCCCAGCTTCTCGTAGACGGCCGACATGTTGGCCATCTGGAGCCCCCAGCCGAACTGGATGCCGAGGAAGCCGAAGCTCAGGTTGAACATCTGCCAGAAGCTCTGGCGCTGCCGCGAACTCGTCATCGTGAGCTCCCTCGCTCGGGTACGGCGTCGACGCTGCCCATGGTCGGTGCTGCGGGCGACCTACGGTAATGTCCGCTCGCGCGCCGGCCAAGCGTGACGCGCCGAGCCCTCGCCGCGGACCGGCGCGGGGCTGCGCGGCGCCGCGGGGGTGACGGCACCCGGGTGCAACTGCGCGAGCAGCGCGAGCGCGACGCCGTTCGTCCAGCCGAAGCCGTCCTGGTTCGGGTACTCCCCACCCCCGGCGCGCCGCTCCGGATCGACGACGTCGTATTTCTCCGTCATGCGGCCCGTCGCCCTGTACGTCCGGCGGTTGAGCGCGAGCCAGCGTTCGGCCGCGGTGTCGGCGAGCGCGACGTCCCCGTAGCGGCGCACCCCCTCGATCGCCAGCCACTCCAGCGGCGCCCAGCCGTTAGGCGAGTCCCACTGCTGGCCGGTGCGCTCGGTGGTGGTGACGAAGCCGCCGGGCTGCAGGAAGTCGTGCGCGAAGTGGTGGGCGACGCCGTAGGCCTGCGCGGGGTAGGCGACGCCGAAGTAGAGCACCGCGGCGTCGGCGAGGGTGCGGCGATCCTCGACGCGCTGCCAGGTGCGCCAGCGCACGTCGTAGAAGAAGCCGTCGCCAGGCTCGTACGCGGCGCCTATGAGCGCCTGGCGCCGGCGCTCGGCCTCGCGATCGTACTGCTCGGCGACGGCGGCGTCGCCCGGGTGGTTCCGGAAGCGCCGCAGCGCGGCGATCGTGCGCTCCTCGTTGTAGAGCAGGCTGTTGAGATCGATCGGGATCAGGTCCGTCGTCTCGAGGGTGCTCAGGTCCTTCGGGTCGCGCATCCAGCGGCTCGAGAAGTCCCACCCGCTCTCCGCCGTCGCGCGGGCGTTGCGATAGAAGCGGGCGCGCAGGCTGTCGGGGAGCTTCTGCGCGACCTCGTAGTCGGGGCGATAGGCCTCCGGGCGCGGCCCGGGGAGGTCGTCCCAGTAGCGGTTCAGCGGGACGCCCTCGGGCATCATCACCACCCGGCGATACGCCTGCCCCGGCTTCAGACGGTCGGCGCCGTCCATCCAGAAGGCGTGCTCCCGCTCCATCGCGTCGAGGTACTGGAGCGCGTGCGCGGTGTCGGTGGCCTGCGCGTACAGGCCGACCATCGCCGCGAAGAAGGGCGGCTGGCTGCGGCCGAGGTAGTACGTGCGGTTGCCGTTGGGGATGTGGCCGAAGGTGCGGAGCAGGTAGGCGAAGTTGTCGAGCATGTCCTTCACGAGGTCCACCCGGCCACTGCGCACCAGGCCGATCATCGTGAAGTAGGAATCCCAGTAGTAGACCTCCCGGAAGCGGCCGCCCGGGACGACGTACGGATGCGGCAGCGGGATGAGCGACGAGCGCGGATCGGGCCGATCGGCCTGCCGGGTGAGCACCGGCCACAGTGCGCGGATGTGCTCCGCCATCGACATGGTGGTGTCGGTGTGGAAGTCGCTCCCCACCGCCGCGGGGATCTCGAAGTTCTCGTCGACGAAGCGCCGCAGGTCGAAGCCGGGCTGCCGCCGCTCGCGGTCGTAGCGGGCGACGATCTCCGCCGGCTCGCTCTTCGGCCGCGCGTCGGCGAAGGTCTTCGAATCGGGAAACAGCGCGGCGAGCTGCACGTCGCGGAAGAGCGGACCGAGATCGCGCGACGGCTCGTAGAGGTCGGCCGGAACGGGGGACGGCTGCTCCGCGGTCGGCGTGCGCGCGCTGCTGGTGCAGCCGGCGATGCAGAGGGCGGCGAGGAGCGCCGTGCGGCGCCAGCGCCGGCTACTCGCCGCGCGCACCGCGGCGGGTCGACGGGGCGAGGTGGGCGATGGCACGACGCGGAGGTCGGGATGATGGAGATGGTTCATGGAGTGACTGGTCGAGGACGCGCAGAATCTGCAGCCTGTCGTCGTTGCGGGCGACCACCACGCCGCGTGCCCCGCCCGCGAGGCGCACCGGCAGCATGTGCCGAACCTGTCCATCGAGCGCGAGCCCGCTGCGCTCGAGGCCGACCGGCGCGAAGCGCCCGCCGCCCATGCCGTGCAGCAGGAGCCCGTAGCTCGCGTCGTAGCGGCCGATCACCGGCGGCACGCCGTAGAAGTTGCCGGCGAGGAGCAGGTCGGTGCGCCCGTCGCCGTCGAAGTCGGCGGCGAGGGCGGCGTCCACCGGCGCGAACTGCGCCTCGACGGGGAGCGGCGCGAGCCGGAAGGTGCCGTCCCCGCGGTTCAGCGCCACGCCGCTCGCGAGATGGCGCGCCTCGAGCACCGTCGCCTGCTTCAGCTCCGACGCGGGGAAGATGTCCTCGATGCGGCTGGCGCCGAACGAGGCGTACGTCGGAAACCTGTCGCGGAGCTGGGGGATGGCGCGCAGCAGCACGTCACGCCCCTCGATCGGGTAGCTGACGCCGTGCTGGTAGGCCGTGAGGATCTGGTCGACGGTGCCGTTGCCGAAGAAGTCGCGGACGTAGAGCCGCGCCGGCTCGTCCGCCGACGCGCGGACGTACGAGTTGAGCCCGACGTTGCCGAGGACGAGGTCCCGCGCCCCGTGCCCGGAGAGGTCGGCCACGGTGACGCTGTTCCACCAACCCTCGCTCCCCGCCAGCCCCGCCTGCGCGGTCCGATCCACGAACCGGCCGCCCTCCTGCCGGAAGACGCGCACGGGCATCCAGTCGCCCGCCACGACGAGGTCGAGCTTCCCGTCACCGTCGTAGTCGAGCCACGCCGCCGAGGTCACCATCCCGGCCTTCGCCAGCGCCGGCGCCAGCGAGTCCGTGACGTCGGTGAAGCGGCCGTGTCCGTCGTTATGCAGGAGATGGCTGCGGGGCGACACCCCGTACCGCCCCGCGACGACGCGCCGGCCGACGAACAGGTCGGGATGGCCGTCGCCGTCGAAGTCGCCCGCCACCACGCACCCGCCGCTCTCGGCGAAGCGGGGGAGTGCGCTCGTGTCCCGGCGGAAGCTGCCCTTCCCGTCGTTGACGTACAGCCGATCCTGCAGCGCGTCGGCGTCGCCGGAGAACTCGTTGCCGCCGCTGACGACGTAGAGGTCGGGGTGCCCGTCGCCATTCACGTCGACGAAGCGCGCATCCACGTCCTCGGCGAGGCTGTCGGCGCGGATCGCCGGCTCCGCGCGCTCGCGGAAGGTGCCGTCCGGCTGCTGCAGGTACAGCCTGCCCGGCTGCCACTTGGCGCCGCCGACGTAGATGTCGTCCAACCCGTCGCCGTTCACGTCGGCGACCGCGAGCGCGGGGCCCTCCGTGGAGACCACGCGCGGCATCAGCGGCTGGCGCGAGAAGTCCACCGGCATGTTCTCCGCGTGGCGGAAGTCGATCCCGGAGGCCGCGGTCGCGTCGCCGAAGATCGGGCGCGCCGGCGGCGCGGCATCGTACACCCACCGTCCGCTCGCATCCTTCTGGGACAGGGTGATGCCGCGGTCGCCGGCCACGTGCGTCAGCACCTGGAAGCGGCGGTCGGGCCAGACGACGATCAGCGAATCCACGGCCGCGGACGCGCCGAGGCCGAAGTGCAGCCGCGGGTCCACCGACGACTGGAAGCCGCGCGTCGGCATCTCCTCGAGGAGCTGCCGCCTCCCCCGCTGGACGACGAAGACCTTGGCGCCGATGCCGCCGGTGTTGTCCCCCGTGCCGCGCAGCGTGACCCGGAGGAAGTGCCGGCCGTTCACCTGCCGCGCGCGGTTCCGGTAGATCGCCGGCGGCGCGTTCACGCGGCTCACCACGAGGTCGAGCGCGCCGCTGTCGTTCAGGTCGACGTACGCAGCGCCGTTGGAGAAGCCCGGCTGCGCGAGCCCCCACGCGTCGCCGACGCTCGTGAAGGTGAGGTCGCCGTCGTTGCGGAAGGCGTGGTTCGGCCGCGGGACGTGCGGCATGAGCCTGACGAGGCCGAGCGTCGCGTTCGTGATGCCGCCGGCGAGCGCGGCCTGGTTCTCCGGGGTCGCGACGCTCGTCAGGTAGTCCATGTCGTTAGGCCGGCGCCAGATCCCGTCGGTGATGAACAGGTCCTTCCACCCGTCGTTGTCCAGGTCCGCGAACAGCGGCGCCCAGCTCCAGTCGGTGGCGGCGACGCCGGCGAGGAGCCCGACCTCGCTGAATCGCTCTCCCCCGCGGTTGAGCTGCAGCGTGTTGCGGGCGAACTGCGGATGGTAGCCCGCCTGCAGCCGCGCGTTGAACAGGTCCCAGCTCTCCGTGCTCGCCGACGTCTTCAGGATCGCCTCGCTGTCGGGGAGCATGTCCACGACCATCACGTCCGGCCGGCCGTCGTTGTCGTAGTCGGCGGCGTCCACGCCCATCGCCGAGCGGCTCGTATGGCGGACCGCGCGCGCGATCGCGTCGCGGAAGTGCCCGTGGCAGTCGTTGTAGTAGAGGTGGTCGTCCTGCTGGAAGTCGTCGGCGACGTACAGGTCGGGACAGCCGTCGCCATTGAGGTCGCTCGCCACGACCCCGAGCCCGAACCCCGGACCGCCATCGATCCCGGCGGCCCTCGTCACGTCGACGAAGCGGCCGCCGACGTTGCGATAGAGCCGGTCGCCGACGCGCGGGTCGGCCGCCGCGGCATCGACGCCCATCCCGGTGCCGTACTCCGCGTGGGTCGAGTGGCGCAGCAGGAACATGTCCAGCCGGCCGTCGCCGTCGTAGTCGAAGAAGAGCGCCTGGGTCGAGAATCCGGTCGCGCCATCGAGGCCGTACGCCTTCGTGCGGTCGGTGAAGGTGCCGTCGCCATTGTTGATGTACAGGACGTCGTGCCCCTTCATCGTCAGGTAGTCCACCGCCGAGACGAAGATGTCCACCCGCCCATCGCCGTCGACGTCCGCCATCGTGACGCCCGTCTTCCAGCCGTCGGGATCGGCCACGCCGGCGCGCGCCGTCACGTCCTCGAAGCGGTAGTCGCCGCGATTGAGGTAGAGATGATTCGGGCCGATGTTCGAGGTGAAGTACAGGTCGGGTCGCCCGTCGCCGTCGACGTCTCCGACCGCGACGCCGGCGCCGTCGTAGTAGTACAGGTAGTTCAGGATGTTGAAGTCGGCGCGCTCGGGGACGGTGTTGCTGGCGGTGATGCCCGTGCGCGTGGGGTCGAGGAGCTCGAAGAGCCGCGGCTCGCGGGCGCGCCGGCAGGCGGCGGGGAGCAGCATCGCCGCTACGAGTAGACAGACGTTCCCGACCCGCGCCCAACGAGGGGTGGAACGGATGAGCACGCGCGCGGGGTTCGTATTATGCTTCACGTGGACGTCAGATCAGGTCCCCGCCCTCGGCGGGAAGGAGCGTCCCGATGGCTCGATCACTGGCACCACGCGTCCTGGGCCTCGCCCTCGCCGGCGGCCTCGCGGCCGCCTGCACGCACGGCGGCGCCGCGGCGCCCGAAACGGCGGCCAAGCCGCAGAACGTCGTCACGGCGCAGACGATCGCCAACTCGGGCGACGTCCCCATCGAGCAGATCCTCGCCGACCGCGTCGCGGGCGTCCGCCTCGACCGCGACGCGAACGGGAACCTCACCGTCCAGATCCGCGGCCGCACGAGCTGGTCCGACAGCCCGCCGCTGTACGTTCTCGATGGCGTCGAGATCACCCCCGGGCCGCACGGCGCGCTCGCGGGGATCAACCCGAACGACATCGACAGGATCGAGGTCCTCAAGGACCCCGCCCAGACGGCGATGTACGGCAGCCGCGGCGCGAACGGCGTCATCGTCATCAATACGAAGAAGCCCTGAGCGCGCGCGCCGCGACGAGCTGCCGCGACCCACGCGTGCGCCGCGTGGCGCGGAACACGAGCGGGCGATCGTCGTTGCGCGCGACGAGGACGGCGTCGCCGCGCGCGGTGCGCAGCCGCTCGATGTCGCGTGACTGGCCGGGCACCACGAACCCGCTCTCGCGGGCGTCCATCGGCGTGAACCCGCCGCGACCGTCGCCGCGCAGCACCAGCCCCCAGCTCGCGCTCATCCGCCCGCCGTACTCCGGCGGCATCCCGTCGAAGTTGCCGGCGAGGAGCAGGTCGAGCTTTCCGTCGCCGTCCACGTCCCACGGCAGGATACCGTACACCGGGGCGCGCTGCGCCTCGGCGGGGAGCGGGATGACGGTGAACGATCCGTTGCCGTCGTTGCGCACGAGCGACGTGGCGAAGGTGTACACCTCCTTCTCCGGGACCCCCGCGCGCTCCGCCGGCCGCAGCACCGAGTCCATCGGCGCGCGCGCGTAGGACGCGTAGGTGGGAAAGCGCTCGCGGAGCTGCGGGATGGCCTCGGTCAGCTCGTCGCGCATCGCCACCGGGTAGCTCACCCCGTTCGTGTACGTCGCGATCAGCGGCTGCACGCTTCCCGCGAACGCCGTGACGTACATCGTCGTCGGCTCGCTCGGCGAGGCGTGGAGGCGGCCGTTCAGCCCCATGTTGCCGACGATGAAGTCCACGCGCCCGTGCCCCGTGAAGTCGCCGGCGACGATGCGGTTCCACCAGCCGTTGCTCTTCTCCAGCCCGGGCACGTTCATGCGCTCGAGCTTCCCGGCACGCGTGTTGTGGAAGATCGTGATCGGCATCCACTCGCCGACGACGATGAGATCCGGCCGGCCGTCGCCGTCGACGTCGCGCCACACGGCGTCGGTGACCATGCCGACGTGGCGCAGTCCGGGCGCCACCTGGTCGGTGACGTCGACGAAGTGGCCGCGGCCGTCGTTGCGCAGCAGCATGCTCGACGGATCGACGCCGTACGCCTGGGGCACGGCGCGGCCGCCGACGAACAGGTCGACGTGCCCGTCGCCGTCGAAGTCGGCAGCGGCCACGCGCGAGCCGCTCCACGTCTCGGTCGGAAGCGCGCCCTCCGCCTCGTGAAAGCGGCCATGGCCGTCGTTGATGTAGAGACGGTCCTGGAGCGCCGCCGAGCCCTCGGTGTACTCGCTGCCGCCGCTCACGACGTAGAGGTCGGGCCGTCCGTCGCCGTTGGCGTCGAAGAAGACGGCGCCGACATCCTCGGACATCGAGTCCCGCGCGAACACCTCCGGGCTCGCGGCGACGAACCGGCCGTCGGGGCGCTGGACGAGCAGCTCCCCCGGCTGGCCCTTCGCGCCGCCGATGTAGAAGTCGTCCAGCCCGTCGCCGTTCACGTCGGCCACCGCCAGCGCCGGCCCCTCCGTCGAGAGCAGCTTCGGGATGAGCGACTCGCGCTCGAAATCCACGAACTCGTTCTCGTGGTGCACGAAGGGGATCGCCGCGCTGTCGGTGATGTCGGCGAGGAGCGGCGTGTCGCGTCGCGCGGGGATCCGCGGCGCGGGCGCCGAATCGGCCTCCCGGATCGTGAGGCGGCGGTTCGCGGCGACGGCGCGCAGGATGCTCACGCGCGCCGCGCCGTCCGGCCAGTCCACGCGCACGGAGTCCACCGTGTCGCGCGCGCCGAGGCCGAAGGTGAGGACGTAGTCCACGCTCGACTCGAAGCCGCGCGTCGGCGAGAGCTCCTGGAGGAGCCGCTGCGCGCCGAGGAAGAGCGTGACCTTCGCGCCGACGGCGAAGCGGTTCGGCGCGTTCCCCTCGAGCTTCACCTGGAGGAAGCGGTTGCGCGAGAGCGCGCGGGCGTTGTTCCGGTAGACGAACGCGGTGTCGTCGACGTTGTTCACGACGAGGTCGGGAGCGCCGTCGCCATCGAGGTCCGCGTACGCCGCGCCCGTGGAGAAGGACGGCGTGTCGAGCCCCCACGCCGCGCTCTCGTTCGTGAAGCCGAGCCGTCCGTCGTTGTGGAAGGCGTAGTTCGGCAGCCTCGTCGAGGTCATCGCCTCGACGAGGCGCAGGTAGTCCACGTCGCCGCCGCGCGCCCGCTGCGCCGATCGTTCGGCGTTGAGGTAGACCAGGTAGTCCTGCGCCGTGACGTCGGCGGCGATGCCGTTGGTCACGAAGAGATCCTTCCAGCCGTCGAGGTCCAGGTCTTCGAGGAGCGCACCCCAGCTCCAGTCGGTGCGCGCCACCCCCGCCATCTGGCCGATCTCGCTGAACGTGCCGTCGCCGTCGTTCAGCTGGAGCATGTTGCGCGTGAACTGGTGGTGGTAGCCGTTCTTCACCTTCGTCATGTACTGCGCCCAGCTGTCGAAGGCGGTGTTCTCCTGCAGGCGGTAGTGGTCCTCGGGCAGCATGTCCGTCGTGTACACGTCGGGGCGCCCGTCGTTGTTCACGTCGGCGATGTCCATCCCCATCGAGGAGTAGCTGATGGAGGGCATCTCGCGCGCGATGGATTCCGTGAAGGTCCCGTCGCGGTCGTTGACGTACAGGTAGTCCTTCTCGAAGAAGTCGTTGGCGACGTAGACGTCGGGCCAGCCGTCGCCATTCAGGTCGCTCACGCCGACGCCGAGCCCGAACGCCATCTCCGGCGAGTGGATGCCGGCGGCCCTGGTCACATCGACGAAGCGGCCGCCGACGTCGTGATACAGCTTGGCGCCCCCGTACCGGCTCGCCGAGTCGCGCGAGTTCCGGATGGCGAAGCTGCTCACCGGGCGCGGCGAGTTGTTGACGACGAGGAGGTCCAGCCTCCCGTCGCGGTCGTAGTCGAAGAAGACCGCCTGGGTGGACCAGCCCTCGTCGGCGATGCCGTACGCCTTCGCCATCGCGCGGAAGTGCGGGATGCTGTCGGCGCCGACGCCCTGGTTGACGTACAGCTCGTTCGCGCGCAGCGCCGGCGGGCCGTCGCCGGCGTAGCAGACGTAGATGTCGAGCAGGCCGTCGCCATTGACGTCGGCCATGGTGACGCCGGTCGCCCACGCGCCGGGCCCCTTGAAGCGGATCCCCGCCGCCGCGGTGATGTCGCGAAAGCGGAAGCGGCCGACGTTCAGGTACAGCCGCGGCCCATGCTGGTTGGAGGTGAGGACGACCTCCGGCAGGCCGTCTCCCGTGAGGTCGCCGGTCGCGACGCCGCCGCCGTTGTAGAAGTTCCGGTAGGTGAAGACGTTGAGGTCCCGCGTCGACTCGAGCCGGTTCTCGAAGCGCACGCCGGTGTAGGCGGCGGGGAGCTTCGTGAAGAGGTGTCCGTCGGCGGCGGGGATCCGCGCGCGCGGATCGCCAGCGGAGGAATCGAGGCCGGAGCACGCCGCCGTGAGAGCGACGGCGGCGAGCGCCAACACCGCCCGCGGGCGGGAGAACTGCAGCATCTCGTGAGGAGGGGAGGTTCGGCGAGACGACATCAGCCTGCTCCCCCGCCTGGAGGAGCAGGCCGATGTCAGGACAACACCCGGAGCAGGCTCCGGATCAGTACCCCGGATTCTGCGTCAGCAGCGGGTTCGACGCCAGCTGCGGCGCGGGCACCGGGAAGAGGACGACGTGGTAATCGCGCGGCGCGCTCGTGCCGTTCTTCGACTTCTCCGTCCACGTGGTGAAGGTGCCGTAGCGGATCATGTCCGAGCGGCGCTTCCCCTCCATCGCGAACTCCAGCAGCCGCTCGCGCATGATCGCGTCGCGGATCGCCTGCTGGCCGCTCAGGTTCGCGATCGGCGCCTTGTCCCGCATGTTGTGGATCTTGAGCAGGTCGGTGACCGCGCCGGCGGTGTTCCCCTTCTCGTTCTCCGCCTCCGCCCGGATCAGGTACATCTCCGTGAGGCGGAAGAAGGGGAAGTCGTTCGGGTTCGACTGGCCCGTCGTGGCTTCCTTGCCCGTGACCGGCGGGAACTTGTTGAAGCGCACGCCCTCACCCTCCGAGGCGGCGCTCAGGTTGCCGATGGTGTCGGTGAAGTAGAGCGGCTTGCCCTGGCGATCGTTCACCGGCGTGCCCGGGCTGTCGAAGCTCATCGCCCGGCCCCACAGCCACATCTTCGCCCGGACGTCGTTCACCGTGTCGAACTTGGCGAAGGTCTCGGCGGTCGTGGCGAAGCCGTTCCACGGGCCGCCCCAGCCGGTGGTGAGCTGGTTGTAGTGCAGCGTCCACATCGGCCAGCTGCCGCCGATCCCCTGCGACCCGAGGACGTGCTCGATGACGAAGATGTTCTCCGTCGAGCTCTTGTTGTCGATGCTGAAGTTCTTGAACCAGTTGTCCTCGAGCTGGTAGACGGGGTTGCCGTCGGCGTCCTTCTCGTCGATCACCGCCGTCGCTGCGTCGATGGCGGCCTGGCAGGCGTCCTCCGACGCGCCGTCCACCGTCACGTTGACGGTCATGCAGGAGTTGTAGCCCGTCGGGTTGATCCCCTTGCTGTCCTTGGTGAAGACGGCGGCGTTCAGGTACAGGCTCGCGAGGATCGCGTTGGCGGCGCCCTTGGTCACGCGGCCGTAGTACTGCGGCGGCCAGGCGACGGGCAGGCGCTGGCGCGCCCACTGCAGCTCCGACGAGATGAAGCGGAAGATCGAGTCGCGCGACACGCTCGGATACTGCTTGAGCTCCGTCGACGTGACGAGCGGGACGCCGCCCCACATGTCCTGGAGCATGTAGTAGTCCCAGGCGCGGAGCAGCCGCAGCTCGGCGGCGAGCTTCCCGGCGGCGGCGGTGTCCTTGGTCCCGAGGCTCTTCGCGACGACGTCGAGCATCAGGTTCTCCTTGGCCACGGCGCCGAACATCGCGTTCCAGTCGCCGTTGAGCAGGCCGAGGGTGCCGTTGCTGTTCGGCGTGTACGTCTGGTGGTGGATGTCCAGCCACTGGCCGTTGTCCAGCCAGTCGCTGCCGCGCGTCGGCACGACCGAGACGTCGGTCGTCAGGTCCTGCATCGACTCGTACGAGCCGTTCCCCTCGACGTCGCGGAGGGTGGAGTAGACGCCGGCGACGCCGGCGAGGATGGACGCGTCGGAGGTGAACGCGTTCTCCGGCGTGAGCGCGTCGTGCGGCACCTCGGTCAGGTTCGTGCAGCTCAGGCCGACGCCGAGGAGCATCGGCGCGAGCAGCACGGCCGCGACCCCGCGGGCCGACTTGATCGAGAATTTGGTCATGTCAGTGATCCCTGGAGTATGAGGGCCGTCAGAACTGCGTGCGGAGGCCGATCGTGTAGCGGCGCGTCGGCGGGTACGTCAGGTAGTCGATGCCGCGCGACGCGATGCCGAGATCGGTGAAGACCTCCGGGTCGTAGCCCTTGTACTTCGTGAGGAGCAGCAGGTTGTCGCCGGTCACGTACAGCCGCGCCGTGCGGCCCGCGAGGAGCCTCGTCGGCAGCGTGTAACCGAGCGTCAGGTTCTGCAGCCGCACGAAGGTGCGATCCTCGATCCAGCGCGACGAGTACTTCGCCGGCTCGGAGATGTTGTCGGGCATGCTGAGCGCGCCCGCGAGGAAGTTGCGCCCCTGCTTCGCCGCGCTCTTCGTCTCGTACACCAGCGCGGTGTTGTTGAATACCTTCCCCCCGAACTCGCCGCGCCACAGCCAGCTCGCGTCGAAGGAGTTCCAGGTCAGGCTGTTCCGCAGGCCGATCGTGAAGCTCGGGTTGGCCGATCCGATGAACTGGCGGTCGGCATCCGAGGGGCTCGTCGTCCGGCCGTTCGTGCACCCGGGCGTCGCCGCCGTGCAGGCGAAGAGCTGCTGGCCCGGTCCCCAGAGCGTGTCGCCGCCGACGATCTCGTAGGCGCTGGCCACTCCGACGAACTTCGGCGCGAGGAAGGTGCCGATCGGCTGGCCGCGCATGATGATCTGCGACCACTGATTGGACTGCCCCTGCCCCTGCACGTACCCGGTCTCGATGAACGTGCACTTCGCGTTCGACGCGGCGCGGAAGCTCGTCGTCGTCGAATCGGCCAGGCACGCCGCCGAGTTGTCGCCGAGGCTCGTGACCGTGTTCCGCTCGATAGTGAGGACGAGGCCACCGGTGAGGGACTTCTTCGGCGCGCTCCACAGCTGCATGTCGGCCGAGGCCTCGAGGCCGCGGTTGCGCAGGCTGCCGATGTTCTCGATGCGCGAGCTCACCACCGCCGGCTGCGGCACCGGGCGGTCGAGCAGCAGGTCGCTCGTGTTCTTCTGGTACACCTCGATGGACCCGGTGATCTTGTCGTTCAGCAGGCCGTAGTCGAGGCCGAGGTTCGTCTGGGTCGCCGTCTCCCACTTCAGGTTCGGGTTCCCGACCTGCACCGCGTGCAGCCCGGCGGTGATGACGCCGCCGAAGGGATAGAGCGCGCCGGCGTCCGACTTGAGCAGGAGCTGCGTCTGGTACGGCGCCACCGCCTGGTTCCCCTGCTTACCCCAGCCGAGGCGCAGGGCGAGGGTGGAGATGCCGAGCGGGCGGGAGCTCATGAAGTTCTCGTTGCTGATGCGCCACGACCCGGAGATGCCCGGGAAGTCCTCCCACTGGTGCCCCGGCGCGAGGCGCGACGAGCCGTCGCGGCGCAGCACGCCGGTGAGGTAGTAGCGCTGCTTCCAGCCGTAGTTCACGCGGCCGAAGAACGACGAGAGGAGGCTCGTGGTGTGCCACGAGTACGGATAGCCGCCCGGCAGCGTCGTGCCGGCGTTGAGGTTGTCCCACGCGTACTGGTCGGTGATGAACCCCTGCATCGCGGCGCCGAACTCCTTGTTGTCGTCCTTCACGTACTCGTAGCCGCCGACGACCTCGAGCTCCTGGTTCGCCCCGAGCTGCGGGTTGTAGGTGAGGAGCTGCTGGAAGGTGAGGTTCTGCAGGCTGCGCTCGGCCTGCCGCGCGTAGCCGCTGTAGGCCGCGCCGATCGGGCTGGAGAGCGGGGCGTACGACTCCCGGGTCGCGTTCGTGTTGTCCGCGCCGACGGTCGTCTGGGCGGTGAGCCCCTGCATCAGCTCCAGCGTGCCGCTCATGTTGCCGATGATCCGATTCTCCGGCGAGCGGTCCATGAGCTGGTAGATCATCGCCACCGGGTTGCGTACGTCCTGCGCGCCGGTGCCGATCTCGTAATAGGTGCCGTCCGCGTTCTTCACCGGCTTGGTCGGGTTGAACACGACCATGTTGGTGAACAGACCGCCGGTGAAGCCGCCGCCGTTCTCGTTCGGCGAGTACTCGTTGTTCACGCGCGACGCCGCGAGGTTGAGCGCGAGGTGCAGCCGGGCGTCCAGCGCGTCGTGCGTCCCGTTCAGGCGCGCCTGGTAGCGCTTGAGCCCACTGTTCGGGACGACGCCCTCCTGGTCGAAGTAGTTGAGCGAGGCCCGGTACTTCGTCTGCGCGGAGCCGCCGGTGAAGGCGAGGTCGTGGTTCATCGAGAAGCCGGTGTGCATCACCGCCCTCTCCCAGTCGGTGTTCGAGATGACCCGCTGGCCGTTCACCACCGTGCCGAGGGCGTTGAGCGCGTCCGCGCCGCCGAGCGAGTCGGCGTACGTCTTCACGAAGTTCGCGTACTGATCACCCGTCGCGAGCCCGAGGGTCTTCTCCGGGGTCGCGGCGCCGAGGTACGTGTCGTACTCGACCTGCGACTGCCGCTGTCCGCGCTTGGTCGTGATCAGGATGACGCCGTTGGCGCCGCGGCTACCGTAGATCGCCGTGGCCGAGGCGTCCTTGAGGATCGTGATGTTCTCGATGTCCTCGGGGTTGATCGAGTTGAGCGGGTTGCGGTCGAGGGCGGAGTTGAAGCCGACGCCCGCGGCGCCCGGGGTGGTCGCGTCGTTCTGGATCGGCACCCCGTCGATGACGTAGAGCGGCGCGTTGCTCGCGCTGATCGACGTGCCGCCGCGGATGCGGACCTGGGTGTTGGCGCCCGGCTCACCGTTGGACTGGACCATCTCCACGCCCGGTGCGCGCCCCTGGATAAGCTGCGTCGGGTTCGTGATGACGCCGACGTTCGCCTTGCTCGCGTCGACGGTGGCCACCGACCCGGTGATCGCCTCGCGGCGCTGCTGGCCGTACCCGGTGGCGACCATCTCGGTCAGCACCGTGGGCTGGGGCGCGAGGGTGAAGTTCGCGGTCGCCGTGCCGCCGTCGGTCACGCTCACCGTGATGGTGCTCGCGTGATAGCCGATGCGGCGCGCCTGGAGCTGGTGGGAGCCGGCCGGGACGCGGGCGATGTCGAAGGTCCCGTCGAGCTGTGTGATGGCGCCAAGTCTCGTCCCCGCGACTGAGACGCTGACGTTCGGGAGGGGTTGGCTGCTCGCCGAGTCGACGACTCGGCCCCTGATGCTTCCAGTGCCCTGGGCGCCAGCCTGTGCGGCGCAGAGCAGGATCCCGGCGAGTGCGGGAATGAGACGACGGACGGCCGCCATACGGTGCTGTCCTCCGGCGTGGAGTAGAGGGGGGCTTGCATGGGGCGCACCAGCCGGTGCGCCGCGACTTCTACCGCCAAACGACGTCGATGCAGATAAAGGCCGGATCCTGCCGAACTCACAGTGCGCGCGCGAGTTCCCGCATGTCGGCGCGGAGGGCGAGGACCGGCTCGTGGGAGCGCCCCCGAAATAACTCCGAGGGAAAGGGCCCGCAAGGGTGAGCAAGCAAGGAACTTCGTTCGGCTCGACGGGGGTGACCCGAGCCAGAGAGACCTGATGACCTGTTCACCACGCCCGCCCCCACCCCTCCGCCCGCACCTGCACACGCGCCCGCGGCACCGCGCGCACCCGGCGATGCTACGGTACTCGCCCTCTCAACCCCGGCATCCGCGCACGCGTCACCGCCGCGCGCTCACGCGTCCGCCCGCTGGAGCTGCATCGCGGCGCCCGCCGGCGCCGTCGTCAGCTCCTCCAGCCCGCGATCGCGCGTCTCCACCCCCGCCACCACCAGCACCAGCGCCGACAGCGCCACCGGCGCCGCCGCGATCAGACCGAGCGCCGTGAACCCCGGCGCGACGGCGAGCACCCACGCCGCAAGCGGCGGCGCCACGATCCCTCCGAGCTTGCTGCTCCCCGCGGCGATCCCGCTCCCCGTCCCCCGCAGCCGCGTCGGATACACCTCGGCCGTATAGGGCGAGAGCATCGAGATGATGCCCCCGCTCCCGAGCAGCAGCAGCACGACGAGGGGCATGAGCAGCGCGGCGTGCCGGCCGCCAGCGCCGGGATCCACCGCCGCGAACGTGCCGAGCGAGGCGCACGTCATGACCGCGAACAGGATCATGCTCTTCCGGCTGCTCCACATCCCGTAGAGGTACGCGACGAGCACCGTCCCGGGCACCGCGACGAGCGCGGAGAGGAAGAGCAGCCGGCTCGCCGCACCCGCGGACAGGCCGCGGTCGCGGAGGATCGTCGGCAGGAAGGTGAGGAAGCCCCAGTTCACGAGCCCCCAGCTCAAGCCGTACGCGATCACGGTCAGGGTGTGCGCGAGGAAGGGGCGGCGGAAGAGCGCCGCCATCCCGGCGCGCGTCCGCGCACGCGCCGGCGCAGCGGCCGGCACCGGTGCGCCCGCCGGAGCGTCGACGACCTCCGCGGCGCGCGTGACCTCGATGCCGTAGCGCCGCATCACGGCTTCGGCGTCGTCCACGCGGCCGTGCTCCAGCAGGTAGCGCGGCGATTCCGGGATCCACCGATTCAGGACGAGGAGCACGAGCCCCGTGGGCAGGCCGGAGATCCAGAGCATGCGCCAGGTGAAGTGCGGCTCGAGCCACGCCGCGAGCCCCGCCGCCGCGAGGTAGCCGCCGGCGGCGCCCATCCCGCCGTGCAGCACCACCAGCCAGCCGCGCCGCCGCGCCGGGATCGACTCCGCCATCAGCGCGTAGACGATCGGCAGCATCCCCCCCGCCGCGATGCCCATGACGAAGCACATGAAGATGTTCCAGCCATACGACGGCATGAAGCCGCAGATCGACGTCCCCATGAAGAGCACGGACGCCAGCAGGATCGAGGCGCGCCGTCCCATGCGGTCGGCGAGCGCGCCCCACAGCAGCGATCCCACCGTCGTCCCGGTGAGCCCCGAGAGCGGCAGCATGGCGACCTGCGTCCCCGTCAGGCCGTACTCGCCCTTCATTCCCGGCAGCACGAAGCCGAGCGTCGCCGGCTTCATGACGTCGATGATGAGCGCGATCCCGAGCACGAACAGCATCCCCCAGTGCAGGGGCGTCAGCCGCGCCGCGTCCATCGACTGGAAGTGGAGCGCCCGCGTCGACTCCTGCCGCGTCGCGCGCTCGCCCATCGGCACGAGGCCGTAGCCCGTCACGCACAGCCCGCCGACGATGAGCGCCATGCCGACGAGCATGAGCGTGGACATCGGCATCCCCGCCATGTGGTAGTGCATCCCCGCCGAGTGCACGTAGTCCGGCACGTGGGCGAGGACGCCGACGGCGACGGCGATCGTGCCGACCCAGAAGGCGACGGGGTGCTGGAAGCTGATGCGGTCGACGCGAGCGGTCCGGTGCGGCATGGGGGGTCAGGGGCGGGAGGGCAGGCTGACGCAGCGCGGCAGGGGCGTGGTCGGGGGCGAGCGGCTATCATATGGTGCGGACCGGCCGGCGGCCAGCGGCGGCGCCGCCGCTTTCCGCTTTCCGCTTTCCGCTTTCCGCCTCCCGCCTCCCGCCTCCCGCCCGCCATGCCCCTCCCCGGCACATCCTCCGCCTCCCGCACCATCCGCTGGGGGATCATCGGCTGCGGCGACGTCACCGAGGTGAAGAGCGGCCCCGCCTTCCAGAAGGCCCGCGACTCCGCCCTCATCGCCGTGATGCGCCGCGACGGCGCGCGCGCCCGCGACTACGCCGAGCGACACGGCGTGCCGAAGTGGTACGACGACGCGGAGGCGCTGATCCACGATCCGGAGGTCGACGCCGTCTACGTCGCCACGCCACCCTCGTCGCACATGGAGTACGCCCTGCGCGCCGCGGCGGCGGGCAAGCCGGTGTACGTCGAGAAGCCGATGGCGCTGAACCACGCGGAATGCGAGGCGATGATCGCCGCGTGCCGCGCCGCCGGCGTGCCCCTGTTCGTCGCCTACTACCGCCGCGCGCTGCCGCGCTTCCTCAAGGTGAAGGAGCTGATCCGGTCCGGCGCGATCGGCGACGTGCGCTTCGTGAACGTCACGCTCCGCGAGCCCGCGGGAAAGAACGTGCTCGATCCCGCCGCGCTCCCGTGGCGGGTGCGCCCGGAGATCGCGGGCGGCGGGCTGTTCGTCGATCTCGCCTCGCACATGCTCGACTTCCTCGACGATGCCCTCGGGCCGATCTGCGACGTCCGCGCGATCGCGTCGAACCAGGCGCATCTCTACCCGGCGGAGGACATCGTCACCAGCGCCTTCCGCTTCGCCTCGGGCGTGCAGGGCGTCGGCACCTGGTGCTTCTCGACCTTCGAGAAGCAGGACCGCACGGAGATCGTCGGCAGCAGGGGACGCATCTCGTACGTCACCTTCGACGCCTCGCCGATCGTGCTGGAGACGCCGACGGCGCGGAGCGAGTTCGCCATCGACAACCCGCCGCACATCCAGCAGCCACTGATCCAGCTCGTGGTGGACGAGCTGAACGGCCGCGGCCGATCGCCGAGCACCGGCGAGACCGCTGCACGCACGTCGTGGGTCATGGACCGGATGCTCGCGACGGTGCGACAGGGCGCCTGACGAGGCGCCCCTCCGCAACGCGTGCCTGACGAGGCGCGCTACAGCAGCAGCAGCCCGCCCTTCACCCCGGCGGCGACCGCCTCGGCGCGCGACGACACCGCCAGCTTCTCGAACAGCAGCTCGAGATGGGTCTTCACGGTGTTCGCCGAGATCCCGAGGCGCGCCGCGATCTGCTTGTTGCCCAGGCCGTCGGCGAGCAGGGCGAGGATCTCGCGCTCGCGGTTGGTGAGCGCCGCGCGCATGGTGCCATCCTCGCGCGGGGCCGCGCTCGCCGTCGCCGCCGCGCGTGGGGCGCGCGCCACGAGCACGACCTCGGCGCCCGCACCGACGTCATCCACTGACGCGGCGGTCGCGACGACCTCGAACGACGCGTCCGTCCGCAGGGCCGCGGCCAGCCGCGCGCGCAGCTCCTCGGAGGCGGCGACGATCGCGATGCGCATCATCGGCCGGCGACGGCGTCAGGCCGCCCGCCGGGCCAGCACGTAGTCGACGAAGCGCCGCGCGAGGCTCGCCGGCACCGCCACACCGAGTCCGTTCACGATCATGCTGTTGATCCCCACCAGCCGTCCCTCCGCGTCCACCAGCGGGCCGCCCGAGTTTCCCGGCGCGAGCCGCACGTCGGCGACGATCCACCGCGGCGCGCCGCGCTCGGCGTCACGCGCCACCGCGTGCAGCACGCCCATCGCCAGCGAGTCGTGGACGCCGTACGGGTGCCCGAGCGCGAAGAGCAGCTCGCCCGCCCGCAGCGTCTCCGGCTCGCGCAGCTCCAGCGCCGCCGCGGCCGCCGCGACCGAGGGCGGGGCCGCCAGCAGCGCCAGGTCGTGCCGCCGATCGAACGCGATCGCCTGCGTGGCGTGGCTCCGGTCGTCCACCGCGACGCGCAGCGGCCCCCCCGCGCGCTCGTGCACGCAATGCGCGTTCGTCACCACCAACCCGGACGTCCCCCAGATGATTCCGGCGCCGCTCCCCGCGTCGCCGCTGCGCACCTCGACCACCGCGCGCCTGACGCGGGCGGCGAGATCGGACGCGGCCCCCGACAGCTGGCGCGCTGCCCCGGCCGTGCCGCTCATGATCCCTTCCCTCCGCCGGCCTCGCGATCCACCGGCACGATGGACGCGCGCCGTACCTCGCCGGCGCGCAGGTACGTCAGTTCCACCGGCTGCCCCTCGCGCGACGACGCCAGCGCGTCGAGCAGATCCACCGGGCCGCCGAGCGCGCGCCCGTCGGCGGCGACCAGCACGTCGCCGAGCAGGAGGCCCGCTCGCTCGGCGGGCGACCCGTCGGCGATCGACAGCACCACCAGCCCGGCGTCGCCGCCGAGCCCGTGCCGCTGCACGGCGGCCGCGCCTAACGCGACCGGGTGCACGGCCACGCCGATGAACGGCCGCCGCACGTGCCCGCGCTGCAGCAATTCGTCGACCACCTCGTCGACGATCCGCGCCGGGAGCGCCATCGCCCCGCCGCGCGCCAGCGCCGAGTTGTCGATGCCGAGCACGGCGCCCGACGCATCCACCAGCGGCCCGCCGGAGAAGCCGTCGTAGACCGCGACGTCGAGGCGCAGGAGGCCGTCGAGCCGCCGGCCCTGCTCCGTGCGCCAGCCGCGCGTCACCGCGCTCACGATGCCGAAGCTCGCCGACACGTCGCGCCCGGGTCGCCCGACGGCGAGGACGAGCGCGCCGACCCGCGCGTCGGCGGTCGTCGCCCTCGGCGCCGCGGCGGCCGCCGTCGTCGACAGGCGCATTGCGACGAGATCGGTCCCGGCGTCGCGGCCGACGACGCGCGCGGTGACCCGCTCGCCGCCCGGGAGCACCACCGGCACGTCGCCATCGCGCCGCACCGTGTGACTCGCCGAGACGACGATGTCGTCGCGCCAGACGACGCCGCTCGACGGGATGCGCCGCCGCGCGTGGATGGAGACGATGGACGATGCCGCGCGCTCCACGGCGGCCGCGAGCTGCGCCGACAGTTCGGCGAGCGTGCCGACTTCCCGATCCTGTGCCATGTGTACCCCGATGCTGTCCGACTCGCATGCAGGGTACCGCGCGGGCGGCACCGCTCACCATCGGACGATTGGGGGAGGCGGCGCCGCCCCGGCGGGCCCCGCCCGTGCGCGCTACGGCAGCGCGTACGCGACGTACGTGTCGCTCGACGTCGACCCGAGCTTCCCCCCGCCGGCGGCGATGACGACGTACTGCCTGCCGTTCACCTCGTACGTGCTCGGCGTCGCGTAGCCCGGCGCGGGGAGCGTCGTCTCCCAGAGCAGCTTCCCCGTGCGCTCGTCGAAGGCGCGGAACTTCGCGTCCTGCGTCGCGGCGATGAACACCAGCCCACCCGCGGTGACGATCGGGCCGCCGTACTGCTCCGTACCCGTGTCGTGCATCCCGCGCGCGGCCAGCTCCTCGTGATCGCCGAGGGGGATGTGCCAGCGGTACTCGCCGGTGTTGAGGTCGATCGCGCTGAGCGTCCCCCAGGGCGGCTCGATGACCGGATAGCCGCTCGAGTCGCGCCACCGCTCGTAGCCGACGAACTCGTATGGCGCCTTCGCGGCCACCGTGCTCGCCGGCGCCCGCCGCGCCAAACGAGACGTGTCGCGCGCGGGGAGGGTGTAGCCCAGGTACGCGATCAGCGCGCGCTGCTCCGCCTCGCTCAACCCGGCGAAGGAGGGCATGAAGCCGCGCCCACGCTCGATCACCTGCCGCACCTGGTCCGCCGACAGCCGCGCGCGGACATCCACGAGCGACGGCGCGCGGTCGCGACCGCGGCGATCCATGCCGTGGCAGCTGGCGCAGACCGTCGAATAGAGCGCCGCCCCGGAGCGTGGCGTCGCCGACGGCGGCACCTTCACGACCTCGCGCATCGCCGCGATCCACGGGACGTCGCTCGCGTTGACGAAGAGCACCGCGCTCGCCGGGTCCACCGCCGCGCCCCCCCACTCGCCGCCGCCGTCGAAGCCGGGGAGGATGATCGTCCCCTCGCGGCTCGGCGGCATGAAGAGCGAGTCCGGCGTCAGCGTGTGGAAGCGCTTCAGCGCCGCCGCGTGCGCCGCCGGGGACAGCTCGGCGAGATCGCCCTCGGTCATCGACTGCCGCACGAAGGGCGCGGGCTTCAGGGGAGAGGGCTGCGTCGGCCACGCGTGCTCGCCATTCAGGTCCGACGCCGGCACGCGACGCTCCTCGATCGGAAAGAGCGGCCGCCCCGTCTGGCGGTCGAAGAGGAACACGAACCCGCTCTTCGCGATCTGCGCGACGGCGTCGATGCGCGACGAGCCGCGCGTCACCGTGACGAGGTTCGGCGCCGCGGGGAGATCGCGGTCCCAGAGGTCGTGGTGCACCGTCTGGTAGTGCCAGAGCCGCCTGCCCGTCGCCGCGTCGAGCGCGAGGAGCGTGTTCGCGAACAGGTCCGCGCCGGCGCGGTCGCCGCCGTAGAAGTCCGGCGTCGCCGATCCCGTGGGCACGTAGACGATCCCGCGCTTCACGTCCACCGCCATCCCCGGCCACGAGTTGGCGCCCCCCGCCGTCTTCCATGCGCCGGCGGGCCACGTGTCGTAGCCGAACTCGCCCGGGTGCGGGATCGTGTGGAAGGTCCAGCGGATCGCTCCCGTGCGCACGTCGTACGCGCGCACGTCGCCCGGCGCCGAGCCCTCCCCCTCGCCGACGCGCGTGCCCTGGATGAGCAGGTCCTTGTAGACGACGCCCGGGCTCGTCGCCACGAGGTACGCGTCGCCGATGTCGCGCGACAGCCCGGCGGCGAGATCCACCGAGCCGGAATCGCCGAAGCTGCGCACCGGCGTGCCCGTGCGCGCATCCAGCGCCCAGAGGCGGCGCCCCGCCGTGAAGAGGATGCGCCGGTCGTTGCCGTCGGCCCAGTAGACGACGCCGCGATTGACGTGCGACTCGCGCCTGCCCCTGGCGAACGGATCGAAGCGCCACAGCAGCGTCCCGCGGTCGGCGCGGAGCGCGACCACCGCGAGCGCCGGCGTCGTCGTGTACAGCACGCCGTCCACGACGATCGGCGTCGCCTGGATCTCACCATGGCCGTCGGGGGGCAGGTCGCCGCTGTGAAAGGTCCACGCCACGCGGAGCCGAGCGACGTTGTCCCGATCGATCTGCGCCAGGGGCGAGTAGCGGGAGTTCCCCGGCTCGCCGCCGGTGACGCGCCAGTCGTCTGGCGGCGGATCCGGCGCCGCGCACGCCGCGACGACGAGGAGCGCGGCGAGCGCCGCGCCGAGTCGCCGCCACCGCTTCGCGCGAGCCATGCGGCCGATGGCGCGCGTCAGCTGCCGGCGCGCCGCTTCAGCGCCGCGGCGAGCCCCTGGAAGTCCGCCGAGAGCATGACGCCCCACGTCGAGCCGTTGCGCCGCATGCTGAGGACTTCCGTCTTGTCGACGGAGATGGAGTCCACCTGCATGTGCATCCGGTACACGACGTGGGCGACGTCGGGCCCCTCGGCGACGTGGCCGAGCACCGTCATCGTGGCGCCGTTCATCGCCTCCTGGAACCCGGGCTGCTGCGCGGTGAGCGTATGGAAGAGCCGCGCGAACATCTCGGCGTCCGGGAGCTTCGCGAGCTCCGCCGCGTTGGCGACGCCGAAGAGCGCCTGCGCGGCCTGTCCGCTGGTGTCCGCGGCGACGATCGGCATGAACAGGCTCCGGAACTGCGCGATCGCCGCCGGATGCATCAGGCGCGCGATCGCGTTCCAGTCGCCCGCCTTCATCGCGGCAGCGTATCGCGTGGCGATCGACTCCGGCGGTACGGCGGCGGGCGTCGGCCGCTGCGCCGCGAGAGACATGGTTCCGAGCGGCAGCGCGAGAAGCACGACGAGGAGGGCACGCCGGATCGTGCGCGGCATGGAAGGCACCGTGGTCTGGTCAAAGGGGACGAGCAGCGCGCGACGCGCGGGGGCGGGCGTCGGCAGCGGCGCCCGTCAGGCGCGGCGAATATACGTCGCGTCGTGCCGCCTGACGAGCCGCGATTCCGCCCCCCACGAGCGCGCCGCCGCCTCGCGCACGGCGTGCAGCGAGTCGTACACCCCCGCCGTGAGGCTCGCGACTTCCGCGGGCGGCGGCACCAGATCCGGGACGAGCACCACCGGCATCCCCGCGGCGATCGCCGCCCGCGCCCCCGTCGGCGAGTCCTCGACGGCGAGACAGACCTCGGGGGCGATGCCGAGGCGCGCGGCCGCCTCGAGATACAGGTCCGGGTGCGGCTTCCCGCGCGCCACGTCGGCGCGCGTCGCCACCGCGGCGAAGGCGGGGAGCAGGTCGCCGAGCCGCTCGCGCACGAACGCCGGGCCGCTCGACGTCGCGAGCCCGAGCGGGATCCCGAGCTCGGCGACGAACGCCAGCCACTCGCGCGCGCCCGGGCGGAGCGGCACCCCCTCGGCGTCCACGATCGCGCGCATGCGCTCGTGGCAGGTGGAGCGGAACGCCAGCGTGTCGAAGCCGTCGCCGAAGAAGTCGAGCAGCATCCGCTGGCACTCGTCCCAGCTGTGGCCGACGAACGACTGGAAGCGCTCGTCCGACAGCTCGACCCCGTGGTCGGTGGCGACCGCCTGCCAGACGCGGCGCTCGAGGCGCTCGCTGTCGACGAGCAGTCCGTCCATGTCGCAGACGACGGCGGCGGGGGGACGCGCGATCACGGTGGGGGCTCCGGGAGGCGGGACGAGTGAGGCGGGAGAGGGCGTGGCGTCGCGCGGGAGCAGCGACGAGCGGCCAACGAATGAATCAGCGGGGGGCGCGGCGGGCGCAAGGCGCGAGTCGACGTGCGGCGCGAGCGGTCGTGCAAGCTAGCCGCACGCCGCTCGCTCGAACGCCGCTGGCGTGAGGCCCGGTGTCCCTCCCGCTCTCTCCTGCACGTAGGCGCGCCAGCCCACAGTGAGATTGCCGGCGGTCCCAGGCAGGATGCCGGCGTCGGTGAGCGTGTCCACCCCTCGCCAGAGGCGGTGGACGCCATCCCGGCCGCGAGCGGCCCACAGATAGCCCACGAACGTCCCCGCGAGCACGTACGCCGCTCCGCGCTCCGACCGCCAGAGCGGCGTGAACCCCGCCAGGAGCTCCGCGGCGGTGAAGCGCGGCCGACTCGCGAGGAGATCCCGACCGACCGCGACGATCGTGGTCCCCTGACACCTGCCATCGGCGAACGTCGCCAGTCCCTCGCTCAGCCAGGCGCGGGATGCTCCCGGAACGCCCCACGCGCGAAAGGAGACGACGTGCATGACCTCGTGCCGGGTATGGGCCCGCACCGAATCGTTGCGCACGAGTATCGTCACGTCCGTGCCGTCCGGCAGGCGCGTCGTGAGTCCCCTGGCCTGCGCATCGACCACCGGCGCGAATCGCGTCCGCGACGCGGTGACGAAGACCTGGACGCGCGGCTCGTCGGCCACGTTCGCTTGCAACAAATCGACCGCGCTCGTCCACGCCGCCTCGAGGCTGTCCAGCATGCGTGTCACCGTGCCGGCGCGCACCGGACGCTCGAGATGCACGACGAAGTGACGCGATCGTCCACTGACCCACGCAGGGCCGGGCGTGTCGACGAACCACTGGACCGTCGCGGCGGGACTCGGCGGCCCGTGCGAGGGCGACCGCTGCGCGAGCGCGGGGGCGGCGAGCACCAGCAGGAAGTGGAGCCGGCAGGCGAAGCGGAAGACGGCTCGCGCGTCGGCCCGGCGCCGCTCCTTCGAGCGCGCATCAGCCCTGGCCTTCATCGGAAGGCCGCCAGACATCAGAGCGCGAGCTCCTTCGCGAGATTGCCGCCCCGGTCGGGGGACCACTCCCGCAGGCACGCGCGAAGCCGCGCGTCAGCCTCGTCGTCGAGCAGCCGCTTGGGGATCGCCGACCCCGTCCCGTTAGGCCGCGCGAGCATGTAGAACTCGGAGTTCTCGGTGACCCTGGCGAAGTCCTTCCAGGCGTATCTCACGTCCACGTGCGAGCACCAGGTGCGCACCCCCTCCGCGGAGAGCTCGGCGAAATGCGACTCGAGCGCATGGGGATCGGCCGCCTGCAACCGACGCAGGTTGGCCCGTCCGACCGCCCGCATGCCACTGTACGTGCCGAGGACGGCGAAGACGCCGATGAGGAACGTGGCGAGGCGGGTCGCCGGCGTGAGGAAGTACGACGCGAGGCCGACGGCACCGTACAGTCCCAGCAGGAGCAGGTCGGCACGACCGCCGCGGATCATGCTGCGCGCGATGGCCGAACACGCGCGGGCCGATTCGCCGGGCTGCGGATCGATCTGGAAGCGGAGCGTCTGATCCATCGAGATGTTCGCGGCCATCGTATCCCCTGATGAAGGTGCTGACGAATCGACACGAGCACGCCGACCAGCCGCGCAGGAGACCAGGCCGGCCGAACGCAGGCCGCTCCCACCGCCGACGCGTCGGAGCGACGTCGCTAGCGCGAGCGCGCCGCGCGGACCTCGCGGTACCTGGTGCCGTCCGACAGGATCGCCTCGCCGGTGAGACTATCGCCGCGTACCGCGAAGCGCCACACACCCTTGGCGAGGGAGCAGGTGAACGACGCACTTCGCGCGTCGAACCGGCAGGGGAGAACGCCCATCTCCTCCTCGCGTCCGCGAACGATCTTCCGCGCGTCCATCGAGAGACTGTCGCTCCCCTTCGCGCGGGTGATCCGGTCGACCACGATCTCGTCGTTGCACGGGGACGGCCGCACCTGGCAGAGAGAGGTGCCGCGCCAGACGCCGACGGGATTCCCGTCCGCCACCGCCTGCGCCGGACCGCGCCGCGCGAGCACGCCCAGCGCGACGAGGGCAACGAGAATGGATTGCAGCCTCATGCTAGTCCTCCTCGCCGCGGTCGACCCACTTGCTCGCCTTGCCCGAGACTATGGTGGGCTTCACGAGGCGACCTTCTGCACGGGCGAAGCCCCCGCGGCGCTAGCGGGGCCGCCGGCGGCGCGGCCGCGGCGAATGGACACTCGGAGCGCGCCAGGCGCGATATCCGACGAGGACACCGAGAGCGGCGACTCCGATGCCGGCTGCCGCCACCGACCACAGATCCGTCGCGAGCGCAACGCTCGTCCCCGCCGCCGTGAACAGCCCCGCGAGCGCGGTACGCGCCCGCCGTTGCAGCAACGTGAGCCCCTCGGGGTCAGCGCGCGGGCGCCGCGGCGGCGTCGGTGGGCGCGGCGTGGCCGTGCCGACCGCCGTCGGTGGACGGCGCCGCGGCGGCTCCAGGTATCCCGCTTCCAGCGGCTCTGGAGTCGGGTCGTCGTCCGGATCGAACTCTGACCAGCGCAGGGGCTGCATGGCGCCTCCCGTTCACGACACCCCGTGATGATCCAGTGCTCGGGCAAAGCGGCGCGCGGCCGACGAGGCGACCCGACGCTTACCTGCCACGATGCGCTCTACAGGCCGTCCGCCGCAAGGCTTCCATCCGAGCGCCGTCTCCTTCAGCGCTACCCGGCGGCGGGACTCGTGGCCTCAGCACGCCTTGACGGTTCCCCCATCGACCTCGCGCGCGATCGCGCGGACGGCAAGACGCGCCTCGGGATAGAAGCCAGTGCAGACCAGCGCGACCCAAAGGCGAGGAGCGACAGCGCGACGGGATCGGGAAAGGTGGCCACGCTCACCAACGCGCTGGCCGCGAACCAGACCCTGAGAACACGGCGCCGACGCGCGGACGGCGCGTGTGGCCGATGACGCGGGCCCCCTTTGCTCCGGGCTCGACTTCGACAGCAGGGTCGCGATGCCGGCTCAGGGTTCCGGGATCTCGAGATCGCGGCAGATCTTTCGCGCGAGAAACTCATTGATCTCCCGGTGCCGCGGAACCGTGGACGTCTTTCGGGCGGACCGGTTCACGAAAACAGAATGGCTGCCGCCCTCGCGTAAGAGCTGACAGCCATGCGCCTCCCGATGCCGGACCAGCTCGACGCGTTTCACGCCGTCAGGCGGAGCGGCTCCCGGATCACGTCCGCCCCCCGGAGCTCCTCCTCACTGAGCGCTCGGTTCGCCTCCACCGTGAGCTCGACCGCCTGTTGCAGATTCGCCCGGGCCTCCTCGAGCGTGGCGCCCTGCGTGTTCGCGCCGGGCAGCTCCTCGACAAACGCGATGTAGCCTTCGGGCACCTGGCGGAAGACCGCGGTGAGCTGGAGTTCCATAGCCTGAACTTACGCCAACGCCCGGCTGCTGTCTAACGCCCGCAGTAAGCTGCGGGCGAGCCCTATGAGAGCGGCGGCGCAGCCGACGCCATCCGAGAGTCGCCCGTCAGCTTCATTGCATCGTTAGACGTACGGCATCGCGTTCTACACATGCAGCTCCACGGCATCGCCGGAGTCGAAGCCGACAACGACGCGGATCGGCATGCCCAGCAGCCGCACAGCGTATAGGCTCAGCACGGCGGCGGCGCCAAGCATCAGAGCATAGTCGTACCTATGATAGTCCGCATCGTCCGCGAGCGCCGCCGCTTTGATCCGCTGGAGCAGAGGACTTTCCAGGTGCCGGTTCTCCGGCTCGTAATCCAGGACATCACCCGCGAGCTCTGAGCTCGACTCGATGACGACAGGCAGCGCTCGCGTGGTTCCCGCCACGTAGAAGCCCGCTTCCTCCTCGAGCGTCTCCGGATTCGCCGCTGCGAAGAGCCCAAAATACAGCAGCTGTAGCCCCGGCGGCGGAGGTGACTCGCGGAGGATGCGCTGAAGCTGCGTGCTGACGAGTGCGACTTCGGCATCGATGTCGCCGTCCGGCACCTCGGTGACTGCGTGGCCGATGGCTCGCTCGTGAGCACGGAGTGCGCGCCATGCGTCCGCCGCGCTGGGCGACTCGCTGACGAGGGGTCGCAGGGATTGGACGAAGGGGACGAAGTCGCTGAAGCCCATTCGAACACCAGAGGTCGTGCACGTCTAACGCCCTTTCGCGCGCGCGAAAACACTGTCGCTTTAGACTGCGACGGCCGGTGACACACTGCAACCGCGCGCAGCCTTTCCCCGCCACGGCGCTCGGCCGCCGCGCCAACCGCTCATCACGCCGCGGTTTACGAGGCGGGCACCTGCGCCCCCCGCGCGTTATGCAGCGCGGCACCCGCGCAATAACCTGCACGGTCGTCGCCGGATCGCCGAGCGGGCGACGGGGCCCCCCTCCCTCGCCTCGCGCATCCACACCCCATCACACGAGCGCCACCCAAACACCCCATCGCTTGACATCCCGCCGCGTCCCGGGAGATTCGCCTCGACGCCCATCCCTCCCCGCATGGACAGACGACGCTTCCTCGAGCTCACTGCCGCCGGCGCCGCCGGCGCCGCGCTGCCCCCGCTGCGCCCCGTCGCCGCCCCGGACGCCGCCCCCCTCCCACCCGGCGTCTGGAAGTTCACCCTCGGCACCCCCGAGCGGATCACCCCCGTCGCGACCCGCCGGTATCAGCCGGACCGCGCCGCGATCGAGCGCCTGCCGCGCGCGGCACAGGCACCCGTCGCCCCCACGGGCCGCGCCACCAAGCGCGGATTTCTCGTCCGCGTGCCCCTCGCGCCTGACGAGGCGATCTACGGCCTCGGCCTCCAGCTCCAGTCCTTCGAGCAGCGAGGGAAGAAGAAGAAGCTCCGCGTCAACGCCGATCCCGTCGTCGACTCCGGCGACTCGCACGCGCCCGTGCCGTTCTACGCCACCACCCGCGGCTACGGCGTCCTGATCGACACCGCCCGCTATGCCACCATCTACGCCGGCAACAAGGTCCGGAAGCCCGCCCGCCGGCGCGGCGCGGACGCCGACGCGGACACACGCCACGTCTCGAACCAGCAGCCGAGCGAGGTGCTCGTCGAGGTGCCGGAAGCGCGGGGCGTGGACGTCTACGTGTTCGCCGGCCCGACGCTGCGCCAGGCAGTGCAGCGCTACAACCTCTTCGCCGGCGGCGGCGCCCTCCCACCGCGCTGGGGACTCGGCGTCTGGTACCGCTGCGAGCAGGACTTCGACCAGGACGACGTCCTGCGTCTCGCCGCCGAGCTGCGCGAGCGCCGGATCCCCTGCGACGTCCTCGGCCTCGAGCCGCACTGGCAGACGCACGCGTACTCCTGCTCGTACGTGTGGAGCGACAAGTTCCCCGCGCCCAGGCAGCTCGTCGACCGGCTCGGCGCGGCGCACTACCGCCTCAACCTCTGGGAGCACGCCTTCACGCACCCCACCGCGCCGATCTACGACGCGCTCCTCCCCCGCGCCGGCGACTACGAGGTGTGGGGCGGGCTCGTCCCCGACTTCCTCGATGCCGAGGCCCGGCGCATCTTCGGCGACTTCCAGGAGCGGGAGCACGTCTCGTTAGGCGTGTCCGGCTACAAGCTCGACGAGTGCGACAACTCGGACTTCACCGGCAACTGGTCCTTCCCCGAGCTGAGCCGCTTCCCCTCCGGCGCCGACGGCGAGCAGATGCACTGCCTCTTCGGCCGCCTGTACCAGGACACCATCCAGGCGGTGTTCGACCGGCGCCGCCAGCGCACCTACGGCCTCGTGCGCTCGAACGGCGCCCTCGCCGCCCCCTATCCGTACGTCCTCTACAGCGACCTGTACGACCACAAGGTCTTCATCCGCGGCGTGCCGAAGGCCGGCCTCTCCGGGCTCCTCTGGACCCCCGAGGTGCGCGACGCGAAGAACGACGAGGACCTCGTCAGGCGCCTCCAGTCCGCCGTCCTCTCGCCGATGGCGCTGATCAACGCGTGGTACATCAGGAACCCGCCCTGGAAGCAGGTCGACCGCGAGGCGAACAACGCCGGCCGCTTCGCGCCCGACTGGGAGCGTCTCGAGGCGACCTGCCGCCGCGTCCTCGAGCTGCGCATGCGCCTCGTGCCCTACCTGCACGCCGCCTTCGTGCGCTACCACCGCGAGGGGCTCCCGCCCTTCCGCCCCCTCGTCATGGACTACCCGGACGACCCGGACACGCACGCGGTCGACGACCAGTACCTCGTCGGCGACGCGCTCCTCGCCGCGCCCGTCGTCGCCGGCGAAGCGACGCGCAGCGTGTATCTGCCCGCCGGCGACTGGTACGACTTCTGGACCGGCGAGCGCCACGCCGGCGGCCGGCGCATCGAGGTCGCGCCTTCGCTCGAGCAGGTCCCGCTCTTCGTGAAGGGGGGCACGCTCCTCCCGCTCGCCGCCCCCGCGCTCCACACCGACGACCCGGCGGGGGGCGCGCTCACCGTCGTGCGCTTCGGCGACGGCAGCGCGTCGTGCACCCTCTACGAGGACAACGGCGAGCTCGCGCCCGCGCTCACCGAGGTGCGGCTGCGCTGGGACGCCAGCCAGCCGGCTGGCACGATGGATCGCATCGGCGCGGAGCGCGCGCCAGGCTACCGCGTCGTGCGATGGACGTCGGACGTGCGATCGTCGTGACCACGCCTCACCGCAGGTCGATCCGCCCGAGCCGCTGGGTGCCGCTGAGCGCGAGCCACAGCCGGCCGCGGCGCGCGTCGATCGCCACGTTCCGCACGATCGCCTGCTTCGTGGGGATCGGCACCGCGGTCATCTGCCCGGTCGCGGGGTCGAAGACGACCATGTCGTTCGTCGCCGCCTCGTCGAACCAGACCTTGCCGTCGGGCGCGACGGCGATGCCGTACGGGAATCCGCGCGGATGGTTCGGCGTCTTCCACTCCTTCGTCGCGCCGGTCTTCGGGTCGTACATCCCCAGGTAGCTGCGCGCGTAGTCGGAGTACCACACGCGCCCCGAGCGGTCGACGGCGAGCCGGCGCGGGCGCGTGCCGGCATCGGGCAGCGTCACCTGCGTCAGTCGTCCCGTCGCCGGATCGAGGTGGCCGAGGGTGTGCGTCCCGAAGAGCGCGATCCAGAGCGAGCCGTCGGGCGCGGGCTGGATGCCGTACGGCAGCGCGTGCGCCACCGGCGCGTCCCACAGCCGCACCTTCCCGCTCGCCGGATCGAGCACGCCGTACGCGTTCCCCTGCTGGACGGTGAACCAGATCCGGCCGTCGTGCCATACGAGGGTGTGCGGATCGCGCGCGCCTTCGGTCCGGTACTCGGTGATCTTCCCCGTCGCCGGGTCCACCCGGCCGATGTAGCCCGCGCGGTTCCCCGTGTACCACACCATGCCGTCCGGCGCGACGATGATCCCGTGCGGCCCCGCGTCAGGCGTCGGCGTCGGATAGTCCTTCACCGCGCCCGTCTCGGGATCGAGCCGCCCGATGTAGCTGTTGACCTGGTCGGCGTACCACACGCCGCCGTCGGGGGCGACGGCGGGATCGTGCGGGAACGCGTTCGGCCGCGGCAGCACGTACTCGCGCACCTGGTAGCGCACGGGCGCGAGGCCGAGCAGCGGAAGTCCGGCCAGCGCGGGGAGCAGGATGCGACGCGTGATGAACATGTGGCCTCCTGATGACGCGAATCTCTGGACGACGGCCACGGACCGCAAGCCGCGGCGGCCGAGCCCGTCCGTCCCTCGACGAAACGCGCGCCGCAAACCCTTTCGCGCCTCCCGGTGTCCATCCACATGCGTCCATCCCCGGTACGACGCCGCACCAGGTGATGACGCGCGGACGGATGTGGGGAGTGAGAGTGAAGCGCTGCCATGCGTACGTCGTGGCCGCACGGCCGTCTCCCGGCCGTCGGCGTCCTCCTCCTCTGCGCCGCCTGCGCGACGAGCCGCGCCGCTCGGCTGAGGGAAAATCTCGAGTCGCGCGCGATCGTCTCCGATTCGCGCACGATCGTCTCCGCCGAGCTCTCCCCCTGGCCGGACCTTCCGCTCGACGAGGCGCTCGAGCGCGTGCGCCCCGCCCTGGCGCGGCCGACATTCCGGAATCAGCCCGTCCTCGTCTATGTCGATCGGCTGCCGGCGACCTTCGGCGACCTGCACGGCCTGCTCGCGCGCTCGGTGCTCGACGTGCGGCTGCTCACGACGTCGGAGGCACAGGCGAAGTACGGCTCCTTCGTCACCCAGCCGGTGCTCGACGTGCAGCTGGCGCACCTGACGTGACGTGATGTGGGCGTCATCCGGCGCCGGGTCCCACGGTCGCGGAGACTCTCACTCCCCTCCCCTCCGTGGGCTCGGTGTCCGGATGCAGCGTCGATAGGCACCGGCGCACTGGCCTCCCGCGCTCCGGCGGCGCATACTGGGACCGCGTCGCCGAACGCACTCGCGCCATGCCGGCCCTCCCGCCGCCCCACCACCCTCAGTCCAGCTCCATGTTCCGCATCCCACTCCCGCTCTGCGCCCTCACGCTCGCGGCCAGCCTCGCCGCGTGCCACACCGCTCCCCGCTCCGGCACCGCCGGCGCCTCATCGACGGCAACGTCGACGCACGACTTCGACTTTCAGGGCGACTTCAAGGGCCCCCTCGGCGTTCAGCTCTACAGCGTGCGCAACGCCATCAAGAACGACGTCCCCGGCACGCTCGCCCGCGTGCGCGCCCTCGGCTTCCGCGAGGTGGAGCTCGCGGGGACCTACGGCCTGAGCGCGCGCGATTTCCGCGCCGCGCTCGATCGCGCCGGCCTGCGCGCGACCTCGATGCACGTCGGCTACGAGCAGCTCCGCGACAGCCTGCAGTCGGTGCTCGCCGACGCGAAGACCCTCGGCGTCCAGTACGTCGGCACCGCATGGATCCCGCACGCCAACGGCCCGCTCACCGAGGAAGGCGCCCACCGCGCCGCCGCCGATTTCGACAAGTGGGGGAAGGAGGCGCGCCAGCAGGGGCTCCAGTTCTTCTATCACTGCCACGGCTACGAGTTCGTCCCCGGCGCGACCGGCACCACGCCGATGGACATCCTGATGCGCGAGACCGACCCGGACGCGGTGAAGTACGAGATGGACGTCTTCTGGATCTCGCGCCCCGGCGCCGATCCGGTCGCGTGGCTGCGCAAGTACCCGACGCGCTGGCGCCTGCTCCATCTCAAGGGCATGCGCAAGGGCACGCCGACCAACGTCAACACCGGCTCGGCCGATCCCGACCAGGCCGAGGTCCCCGTCGGCTCCGGCCAGATCGACTATCGCGGCGTGCTGCGCACGGCGAAGGAGATCGGCGTCGACAAGTACTACATCGAGGACGAGACCTCCGCGCCCTTCACGACGATGCCGCTGAGCATCCACTGGCTGGAGACCGTGCGGTACTGATCGTCGTCCGGCATTCCCGTACGCCGGCACTCGCACTCCCGCATGCGTGATCAGCCGCGACCCGACTGATCGCGCGTATGAGGGGCCTATGTTCCTGCGCAGACAGAGGCGCGGGGACATGGGCCCAGGGATACGGCTCGGGCACCCACGCCGGAGGGATGGCCCGATGATCGACCGCACGCTGGCAAGTCTGGCTCTGCTCCTCGCCCTGGCTCCCGCGGCACGGGCGCAGGGCACTCGCCTCGCGGTGAGCCCGGAGAGCAGGCTCTGGCTGGATGGCGCCACGAACCTCCACGCGTGGCAGTGCTCCACCAGCGCGCTCTCCGCCAGCATCGAAGTGGACGCCTCGTTCGACACCGCGCCCCAGGTCGCCAGGTCCCTGGAGAAGGTCCTCGTCCGGGTGCCCGTCGAGAGCATCTCGTGCGGGCACGCGGCCATGGACCGGACCCTCCGCCAGGCGCTCGCCGCCGGCCAGGATCCGCGGCACAGCTACATCGTCGGGACCTTCCGAACGGTCGCCGGTGCGTCGGACGGCGACACGGTGAAGACCGTCGGGACCCTCGTCGTCGCCGGCCAGCGGCAGGAGGTGACGATGGACGTCAGGGCCGACCGACTCCCCGGTGGCGTCGTCGAGGCCGAGGGCAGCGTGGCGATCCTCATGACGGACTTCGGCATCCGGCCGCCCACGGCCATGTTCGGGATGCTCAGGGCCAGCGACCGCGTCGTCGTGAAGTTCCACCTCGTCGCGAACGCGGAGACCCTCGTCGCCACCCGCACCGTCGACGCGAGCGTCGCCGGCGCTCCCTGAGTCAGGGCTTCAGGTCGATCGGCGTCCCGTCGGGCACGGCGCGCCACAGCTCCTCGATCTCGCGGTCGGTGACGGCGATGCAGCCGTTCGTCCAGTCCCACTGCGTGTGCTCGCTGCCCACCGACTCGTCGCCCAGCGGCAGCCCGTGGATCATGATGTCGCCGCCCGGCTCCTTGCCGTAGAGGCTCGCGCGCGCGCGATCCACCGCGTTCGGATACGACACGTGCAGCGACAGGTGGTAGCCGCTCTGCGGGTTGCGGCCGTCGATGCGGTAGAGCCCCTCCGGCGTGCGCTCGTCCCCCTTGAAGCGCTTGGGGCCGACCGGCTCGTGGCCGAGTGCGACGCGGTACGTGCGCAACGCCACCCCGTCCACGTACAGGACGAGCAGTCGCAGTGACTTCATCAGCACCAGGCTGTCGGCCACGGTGCCGGGGGGCAGCCGTCGTGTCGCGGCCGACGGCGCCGGGGGCGCCGGCGTGGGCGGCGTCGTGTCGGGCGCGGCCGCGAGCAGCAGACCGAGGAGTGCGGAGAGCATCATCGCAACGCTACGGCAGATCCGAGTTCATGCGGGACGTTTCTGTACCTTACGTCGAGCACGCGGCCCCGCACCAGTCCCACCCCGCGGCTGCCCGACTCGGCCGTGACAGGCGCGCGCGCGCGATCGTCTCCCCGGTGCGACCCGGCCGCCCGACCGAGCGGGCGCCGCCCTCCCACCGCGCACCTCGCACGCATGCTCGACCCGACGACGCTCCCCCAGTACACCGCGCTCACCTCGCCCACGTTCGAGGCCGCCGTCGCCGAGGCGCGCGAGACCCTGCGCGTCCGCTACGAGCGGCTCATCGTCCAGTGGCGCCCCGAGTCGTACGCCGCGTGGAGCTTCGACCAGAACGACGGGATCCTCCGCTTCACGAACCCGGACGGCTCCGGCCTCTGCGCCACCGGCCAGCTCCTCGGCAGCTTCGACCCGACGACCAGCAGCTGGATGTGGAGCTGGTGCAACGACTCGGCCAGCTCGCCCCTCGTCAGGCGGGCCGCGCTCGCGGCGCGCGAGTGGGGAGCCGCGCGCGGCCACGCGCCCCTGACGACGGGCATCCTCCGCGGCAGCGAGCGCGAGGTGCGCGGACTGATCCTCGTCGCCGCCGTCGCCGCGGGCGTGGATGCCGTCTACTACGGCCACGCACCCGGCGCGCCGGTCGTGGCGATCGGCTTCACGGGGCTGCGCCCGATCGGCGGCGCCGCCGCGCCGCGCCCCACCCGACCCGCTAATGCCGCCGCGGCGCGCCCTGCGCGCCCCGGCCTCGCCGCGTACGTGCGGCACCCGCGCGCGATCTACGCCAGGGCCCCGCAGCGGAGCGGGGCCGCCGTCGTCCCCACCACGCCGGAGCTGGACGCGCAGCTCGCGCTGCCGATCCGCGGCGCGCTGGAGCGCATGGAGCGCGAGGTGCGCGACGCGGGCTTCGACACCGTCGTCCACGCCGCGCTGCGGTCGTCGAAGGGCCGCGCCCTGCTCATCGAGCACGCCGGCGGCCAGGCGATCGGGCACGTGCTCGTCTCGCCCACCAGGGGCGACGACGTCGCCATCGCCGCCACCTTCTTCAGCCGCTTCGTCGACGGGATCGAGCTCCAGACGAGCAACTTCCGGCTCGTCGGCCGCACCCCGTCGCGCCGCCACGTGCGCTTCCTCCGCCTGCCCGACGCCGCGCGGATCTCCGAGCTGTGGGCGATCCACGCCTTCCGCGTCGCCGAACGCGCGAGGACGGTCGCCGTGCGGCCGCTGACCCGCGGCGCCGACCCGTTCGCCTTCGAGGCTGCCGTCGCGCACCAGACCCACTCGCACTGGGTGGCGACCGGCTACTATCGCTGGGTCGGCCCGGACGCGCTTCGCCACACCATGCGCGGGGCGACGCTCGCCGCGTGGCGCGGCCTGTTCCCGTGGAAGCAGGTCACCGAGTGGCGGGAGCGCCGTGCCGCCGCGCGGGTGCTCGCGCGCTACATCGCGCGCGCGTAGACGAGCACCTCGGTGCCCTCGGCGCCGAGTCGCAGCGTGCGCTCGAAGCCGAGGCCGAGCCGCTCGAGCACGCGGATCGAGTCGGCGTTCTCCGCCTGGACGATCGCGGCGATGCGCGTCAGCCCCAGCGCCTCCCGCGCGTGCGAGAGCACGGCGCTCGCCGCCTCGTAGGCGTACCCCTGCGCGCGGAAGGCGGGGAGGAGCGCGTAGCCGACGTCGACGTCGTCCAGCGTGTCGCGCTTGAGGAGGCCGCAGAGGCCGATCGGCGTGCCGTCGCCCTTCGTCGTCACGAGATAGAGGCCGAACCCGTGCGCGTCGTAGCTCGCCATCGGGCCCTCGATCACGTAGGCGCGCGCCTGCTCCAGCGTGCGCACGCCGCGGTCGCCGACGTGGCGCAGGAAGCCCGGGTCGTTCAGCAGCTCGAGCACGAACGGCGCGTCCTCCGGCGACAGGCGCCGGAGGACCAGCCGTTCGGACTCGACGACGATCACGCCGCGGCGCCGGTGGACGCTGGCTGATAGCTCCCGGGCTCCGCTCGGAAGGGGATCGCCAGTCGGTTCCAGCCGTTGATCGCGACGATGGCCATGGTGAGGTTCACCAGCTCCGTCTCCGTGAAGTGCCGTCGAGCTTCCTCGAACACCTCGTCAGGCACGCCCGAGCGGCCGACGTCGGTCACGGCTTCCGTCCACGCGAGGGCGGCACGCTCGCGCGGAGTGAAGAAGGGCGTCTCGCGCCACACCGGCACGGCGAGCAGCCGCTGCGCCGTTTCCCCCTCGGCCAGCGCGTCCTTCGTGTGCATGTCGACGCAGTAGGCGCAGCCGTTCATGTACGAGGCACGCAGCCTGACGAGCTCGAGCAGCGAGCGCTCGAGCCCGCAGCCGCGGACGTAGTTTTCCAGGCCCAGCATGGCATGATAGGCGCCCGGTGCGACCTTCGCGCCGTCCACTCGTGCAGTCATCGTCGTTCCCTCCGGTTCGTATCCTGTTGCCGGGGAAGACGGATGGCCAGGCCATTTGTGACAGCCCGTGCCGCGAGTGGCGCGACGGGCGCTGGATCGCTTTCTTTTCACGCGATCCCGAGAGGAGGGCTACTCATGGCGGATGATCGGAATGCGCGCCAGCCCGAGGATCTGACGCGGCTCTTCGTCGAGCGTGCCAACGCCGGCGACGCGGCGGGGCTCGCGGCCCTGTACGAGCCCGATGCCGTGCTGGCATTTCCGCCCGGCCGGGTGACGGTCGGGCGGCAGGCCATCCACGCCGTGTACGAGCAGATGCTCCAGCGCGTGCGGCACTTCGAGGCCGAACCGCCCCTGGGGACCATCCAGGCCGGCGACGTCGCGCTCACCTCCACGCGACGGCGCGACGGGTCGGGCATCCGCGTGCAGGTGGTGCGACGGCAGGCGGACGGCAGCTGGCTGCGCGTGATCGACATGCCGGAGCCATCGGCGTAGCGTCGACGGCGTTGTGCGGCTTCGCGTTGCGACTCAAAGTCACCGCTCGCGCCGCCGCTCCATCGCGCGCAGCGCGCGCTGCATCTCGCGCATGATCTCGAGCTGTTCGGCGTAGGCGCGGCGCAGCTCCGCGGCATCCTGGCGCGCCGCATCCGCCTCGCGCCGGGCCAGCTCCGCCTCGCGCCGCGCTTCCTCCGCCGTCAGGCGCGCGCCCTCGGCGAGCGATCGCAGCTGCTCGGCGTCCGAGCGACGATCCTCGGCGACTCCTCGCGCGTCGTCGCGGAGCTGCCGCGCGCTCTCGTCGAGGCGTCGGGACAGCTCCGCCGACATGCGCTCCTCCTCCGCGATGATGCGCTGCTGCTCCGCCGCTTCGCGCCGCGAGTTCGCCTGCACGCGATTGCGCTCGGCCACGTCGCGTTGCCGCTCCGCGTCGTCGCGCACGACCTCGGACCGATGTCGCTCCATCTCCGCGCGTTCGCGGGCGGTCGGCACCTCGGTCGACGGCGTCGGCATCGGCTTGAGCTCGGCGCGTTCGCGCGGCGAATCCCCTCGCGGCTTTCTAGCTCGCGGCGACATGTGCGCCTCCCCTGGGCCGGCGATGCATCACGAGCTTGACCAGCTCTCCGGGAATCTTGTCCAGCGGGAGGACGCGATCGACGGCGCCGGTCCCGATCGCCGAGAGGGGCATCGTCGCGTACGCCGTGGTCGCCGGGTCCTGCACCAGGACCACCCCACCCATCCCCTTCACCGTCTGCACGCCGTTGGTGCCGTCCGTGCCGCTCCCCGTGAGCACCACGGCGACCACGTGCCCATCGAGCGAATAGGCCGCCGACTCGAACAGCGGATTGGCCGACGAGTGCACGTACTTGATCCGGTGGCCGTCCATCAGGTGAAAGCTGCGGTCGGGACGCACGACCAGGTGCTGTCGCGGCGGCGCCAGGTAGACGATACCGCTCCGGAGCTTCTCCCCCTGCTCGGCGGTCTTCACCGCAAGCGAGGCGCCCCGGGCGAGGATCTGCGCCAGTCGCACCGGCTGCGCCTGCGTGCGGTGCAGCACGACGGCCAGCGGGATCGGGAAATCCCCGGGCAGCTTGGCGACGAAATCGCGGAGCGCGGGGACGCCGCCGGCGGAGGCGGCGATGAGCACCAGCTCGAACGGGCCGCGACGGTCGCGCCGACGCGCGACGCGCCGTGCGGCGCGCCTGACGGGCGCGCTCGCCACGTGCGCGAGAGTCTGACTGATTGCCATGCGACGCCTCCCGGTCCGCGGGCGTGTCGGCCTTCCACATCATGTACGGTAACGCATGCCGGAATGCAACCTGTCAGGGAGCACGTCCGACCGGGAGCGCACTCCCCCGACGGGTGGACGTGATCATGCACGGCGCTGGTCACGGACCAGCGCGATCGCGAGGACGGCGATCCACAGCAGGTATCCGTAGATCATCACCCGCTCCACCGCGCCGAGCCACGGCGTCGGCTCCTGCCGCGCGATGCGGCCGGCCCACGCGAAGGTGAGCCCGCCCGCCGCGACGATCGCCAACATCGACGCCCACGAGTAGAGGCGAAACCACCGGCCGAACGCCCGCGCGCCGAAGCCGATGAAGAGCAGCATGAAGATCACGCTCGCCGCGGAGAGCGCGATGTGCATGACGTCCGTCAGGCGGCCGTGACGTCCATCGCGACGTACACCAGCGGCGCGAGCACCCCGCAGAGGAGCAGCAGTCGCTGCGCCGTCGCGGCGCTCGCCGGTGCGGCCGGCCGCTCGCGGTCGTGCGGGAGTCCGATCGATGTCATGACCCACCTCCGTCGAAGCCCGCGTCCGTCGTGCGAACATCTCAGCATGGCGCGCGACGGAGGCGCCGTGTGTCGGCGGCGGGCGCTCCCGCTGTCGGGGAATACCGGCTGCGGCGGCGGTCAGGGGTGTGCGGCGTCCGCCGCGTGGCGTCCGCTCATTCCCTGCGGCCCTTCACGGCCCATGCGCGAGCGACGAGCTGGATGCTGCCATCGTCCCCGATCGGCAGGCCGGCACGAATGCGCTCCCGGAGCGCCGCGCGGCGCGTGTCGTCGAGCGACATGGCGTACCCCGGCGCAGGCCCCTGGCCGCCGAGAAAGGGCGACCAGTAGTCGTCCAGGTCGCGGAATCGCGTCGGCACGTCGATCGCCCGCACCTCGACGTCGCGCAGTCCAGCGCCCGCGAGCAGCTCGCGGAGCGGCTCCGGCTGGCAGAGGGGGAATCGTCGCGCCTCGTCGAGCTCTCGCGCGGCGGAGTCCAGCGCCACCGCCGCATCCCAGAAGTGTCGCATCAGCTCCATGCGACCGGCATAGTCCCAGACGTAGAGCGCCACCACGCCACCGCGGCGGACAACGCGCACCAGCTCCGACGCGGCACGCGCGGCATCGGGCACGAAGTTGAAGGCGAGCCCCGAGACGCCGGCGTCGAACGAGCCGTCGTCGAACGGGAGCGCGCAGGCGTCGCCCACGCCAAACGCCACGGTGGGCGATGCGATCCGGGACGTCGCATGCTGGACGAAGCCCGCGGACTGGTCGAGCCCCTGAACGGACGCGGGGTTCGCCAGTCCGAGGATCGTCTCCGTCAGCGCTCCCGTGCCGCAGCCCACGTCCAGCCAGCGCGCGCCGGCCGGCTGGCCGAGCCAGGCGAGGAAGTCGGCGGCGACGAGGCGGCTCCAGCGGCCGACGTACGGCTCGTAGCTGTCACCGGCAGCCCAGCTGTCGGCCGTGCGCGTGTGGTGTTCCATGAAGGCCTCCGTGGCGCCGGATCAACACGACATGGGCGGCGGGAGGTTCCAGGCGGGAGGCGGCGATCCCGCCAACGCGTCGAGGTCGACGTGCGGCGCGCGGCGCGAGCGGGACGAGCTTGCTGTAATAGGCCAAGCGCGCGCTGAGCATTGTCTGCAATTGCTCCATCACTCGCATCTCCGCGTGCCCTCGTCCGGCACGAGCAGGACGCGCGCTCAGCGTGGGGGCGGTTGCTCCGCGTCTCTCCGTGCTTCGAAGGCCCGGACTGTCGATGAGAGGCAAAGATCCCCAAGAATAGCTGCCGGAGAACTCCGAAAAGTCCCGTGCCCCTCTTCGTCCGCTAACGCATCAAATCGAGGAAATCGTAATCAGTCGTCGAGTTCGCCAGGATGTTGGTGACTGCAGCGAGCCAGTTCGCCTGATACAAACTAGTGTCATCACCCAGCTGAATTCCCGCACCTGCAATCTCTCCATGAAGGACCATTGCCCTGTTCAGCACCTGAATGGATTCGCGGGCCGCAACACGCGGGTCCTGTATAGCACCCATGCGGTCTGCAGTCTTGCTCTGCAGGTACACCAGGTGCTTGTTGGCGTCCCACTTACTCCACGGCAAAGGTGGATTCTGGGCCACTGGAGTGGAAAACGGTGAGTGCGTCAGCACCCGCGCCGCAATCGGGCCGGGAAGTCGGACGGTTTCGTCGGGATAGATGATCGTTCCCCAGAGTCCCGTGGAGAAGAACCTCGGGGGAGCGGCGCCTCCGCCACCCCCTGTAGAGGGTTGCCACCGTTCAGGAGTGAAGCGCCAAGTGTTCTGACTATGGCCGATGCCCGCTCCAGTGGCCCCGAAGCCGAAGGACAAGAGTGAGAGCGGCCCAGCAAAGGCGTGGAGAACGGGTTTTCCTGTGCAAGCAAGTGTCAGAATAGCGCCCCCTGCACGCTCCACGGCAGCTCGATCAGATGGAACCCGTTCAGCATCGAACTCGAACGCGAAGTACCAGCCGTCCGCTGCGAGTGCCGTGACCTGAGAGAGTGTCGGCGCAAGAGTCTGAGTTGAACTCGTGACTGAATTGCCAAGCACTACGGTCGCGTAGGTCGGCACGCGTAGTGCATTGCCGACGCGCTTTGCCGCGTCGAAAAGCTTCGCATTGAGCTGTACGATGTCCGCTCGTGCGGCTTGGTAGATCACAGCGGGCGCAATCACAGCAGAAACGCCGATTTCGCGACTTACCTTTTCGAGATTATCAGAGAGTTCATCGAGCGCGGCGTCGCTGATCTGGTGGAGAGTTGATATTTCAACGCGGTGTGCCGTCAGTGGATAAGTGGTGAGATTCGCGTTCGTGAAGTCTGGGACGTAGAACTGCGAGTCGAGAAGAACTGACGCATTGAGCTTTCGATAGCGCCCTGAGTACTCGATTGCATTGTGGAATGCGAGATCTCTCGGACTCAGAATCACGCCAGAACCAACGCCGTGCTCTAGCTGCTCCAAGACGAGTTTCTGGCTCTTGTCTCCGCACTGATGCCATGCTCCGCGATTCATGCGGCGCTCCGCAGCTTACGAAGCATGAGTGCCACCTGGGCAGCGTCCTGCGGCCGGCGCGCGCGCTCCTTCTCCAGAAGTCGACCAACAATCAGCTGCCACGATTTGGGGAGCGCCTCATATGCCGGATCATTGAGAAATCCCGTGGCCCGGCAAACCGCCTCCTGCAATTCAGGCAGCATGGTCATTTTAGGGGTGACAAAGGGATGGTGGCCGACCAAGGCCTGATACAGGAGCATCCCAACTGCGAAGAGATCTGTTCGGTGATCAATGTCGCGCTTCGTACCCTCCCACTGCTCCGGAGCGAAATAAAGCGGAGTACCTAAACGCGCCCCGACCTCTGTGCGAGTGAGGTCCGATAAGCGGAGATGGCGGGCAAGGCCAAAGTCGATGATCACCGGAGTACCATCGGGACGAACCCGAATGTTGGTCGGCTTCAGGTCTCGGTGAACCACTTCAGCTGCGCGAAGCGCCGCAAGACCGTCGCAGAGTTGCGCGAAGAAGTCTGACGCCCGCTCTGGCGGCCACGGCTCTCCAGGCGTAAGAAGCTGCGCCATGTCACTGCCAGCAACGAAATCTTCAACCAAGTAGTGTCGCTGGCGACCATTACTGGTCGAAAAGGTATACTCTCGCAGCGCAACCACATTCGGGTGTGAAATCGCCTGTAGCGCAAGAATTTCGCGCTGAACCCGGTCGATATCGCAGTTAGGCGCGATGATCTTCAGGCACAGGTCCGTTCCAGAGCGATCCTGAACGTGAAAGGCGGCTTTCTGCTCGCTGGGCGTCAGCGGCGCGATGAAGGTGTACTCCGGATAGGCAACCTTGGCGTCATCTATTGGGACGCTGAATGGCATTGTGGAGGCAGTTGTGCGTTAACTGCGACTTGGTGGGCCAGCTGGTAGTAATAAGCCCACACACGAGGGCGAAGAAACGCGGCGCGTCGTAAGACGGCCACCGTTCCATCATAGGCGACCCCAAGTACGCCGATGCCGAGACTGCGAGACACGGGATCGTTTACGGCGCGACGAGCGACGGCATCCGGCAACGCAACGAATGAACGGTGCGAAAAGACCTGATTACGCGCAGCCTGGCCGAACGCACGCCTCCAGTCAGAGACCTTGGCCTCCACCGCAACGATTTCCGGCAGAATGTGTCGCCACACAGGTTCGAGCTTGAACCGATCTGACTGCCGGACGAGCACCTCCGCGCTCACCAACCCTTCCAGTACGTCCGTGATGCTTGGTGCAGAGCGCCCTAGCCGACGAACAATGGTATCGAGCCGCGCGCAACCAACTGCTCTCAGATAGGCGAGTATCGACGTGTCAGCGATCGATGGATCCGCAAGCGCCAGAACACGGGGCTGCCAAGTCACTGCGAGCAGATCTGGCATCCCAGAGCCCAGGGGCAGCGACCCAGCCGTCCACGTCGGATAGCAGCTCTGCGCCACCAGCGCACCGAGAGAGCGTGCTACAGCGGCCTCGATAACCGCCTCGGGACCCAGGCGAATTGGCCGATAGTACGTCACGTCAGTTGTTGGATTCTTGCGCATACTGATCCCCTCTGACGGCGCCGCTGGGCCTAGCTGCACACGCACAACTTACGGCCTAACGATCCGCTGCGTAATGGCTAAAACGAAACACAACGTTAAGAATTCTCTAAGAATTGTTCGCGCTTTGCCCTCGTTCTTGCGCCGGGCAGCGCTAGGCTGCGTGCCGCCTATTCCGTCCAAAATGTCGGGCGTGTCACCGCGACCAGCGCCCCGTCGGCCCCGTCGGTTCGGCAGGTCGAGTTAACATGCGCGCTCTAGCAGATCTGGTCGAGTCGTTGTCTCGCACAGCTGCTGACGAGCTACGACACTCCCCCAAGTACCTCGACGGTAACGACAAGGGCAGCGGACTAGCTGAAGCATGAGTCCAACTGAGACACGACGGCGGATTGGAGAAGGGCTGAGTGCTGGTTCGCCAGATCTTGGATTTGGAATTGGCGGTTGACTCTCCCGTCTCGCTGTCTTGCGCGCGCCCTGGTCTAATGCGGGATAGAGGTGCCCACCGCACCCGCACCAGTATAGGCGCGGGACGCTCTCGTGTCGCTTGGTCCTCTGCACTTGAAACGAGTGCCTCGCGCCCCGATCCATGCGTATTCCGGGAGTCTCCTCGCTCGCAGCGCCCCGCAGATCGTGACTACGCACATAGGAATGGCTTCAGCACTCCCTGGGCAGACTCGGGCGCTGGTCGGGCGCACCGTGAGCGACAGTGCGCCTAGAGCGAGGCCGACAACGATGAAGCCCCGCACGGGCTAAGCCGTTGCGGGGCAATATCGTCGTCTATGGGCCTGGGTAGAGTTGAACTACCGACCTCACGCTTATCAGGCGTGCGCTCTAACCACCTGAGCTACAGGCCCTTACACCTGCCAGAGCCTGAGAATATAGCGGCCCGCCCCTCCCACGGTCAACCCGACGACCCGACCCGAAGCACGATGCACCTCGAGCACGTCCCGCCACCCCAGCACCATCGTTAGGCACGCACCGCTCGCTCCCCATCCGCCAAAACGAAAGCGCCCTGCAGCCGCACGCGGCCACAGGGCGCTTCCTATGAGCTGACATCGATGCGTTGATCGTGTATGGCGCGACTTACGAAGGCTTTCGACCAGGTCCGGCGCCGAAGCGCGCGGGCGGTCTAC
>CAMLIT010000005.1 GCA_946480295.1 uncultured Gemmatimonadota bacterium | reverse complement strand
TGGTGATGAACACCACGGTGAGCGAGGGCTGGAGCGCGGCGACCATCGCGATGAGGAGGAGCAGCGTGGGAAAGGCGAGCGTGATGTCGGCGAGCCGCATCACCAGCTCGTCGGTCCACCGGCCGTAGTAGCCGGCGATGAGGCCGAGGACGAGGCCGAGGGAGAGGGCGATCGCCTGCGAGACGATGCCGACGGAGAGCGAGACGCGCGCGCCGTAGACGAGCCGCGCCCAGACGTCGCGCCCCTGCACGTCCGTGCCCATCCAGTGGCTGGCCGACGGCGCCTGGAGCTGGTTCGCGAGGTCGATGTGCACCGGGTCGTGGCGCGCGACGAGCGGCGCGGCGATCGCGAGGAACGCGAGCAGGACGATCACCCCGGCGCCGAACCAGGCGCGCGGATCGCGCCGCAGGTAGGCGAGGGCGCGGTTGTCGCTCACGGCTCGCCGAGCTCCGGCGGCGTGCCCGGGCGCTGGTGCTTCCAGCGCCGGTGGTGCCAGAAGTACTGCTCGGGGGCGCGGCGCACCCACGACTCGAGGACGCCGGTGTAGCGCGAGACGATCGCGTCGACGTCCTGATCGAGGTCGCCGGTGCGCACGACGTCGATCGGCTCGAAGCTGAGGAGGTAGCGGCCGCTCGGCTGGCGGATGGCGGCGCCGAAGACGACGGGGGCGCCGAGGCGGAGGGCGAACACGGCTGGGCCGCGCGGGGTCTTCGCGAAGCGGCCGAAGAAGGGCACCCAGGTCGAGGCGAGCCCGATCACCCCCTGGTCGACGAGGAAGGCGACGCCGCGCCCGGCGCGCAGCGCACGCGGAACGCGGCGGACGGCGTCGGCGTCGTGCACGACCGTCATGCCGATGCGCTCGCGCGTGCGCGTGAGATACCCGTCGAAGAGCGGGTTGGCCATGGCGCGCGCGACGGCGTCGATCGGCAGCCCGCGCGCGGCGAGATACGCGCCGCCCAGCTCCCAGTTGCCGAGGTGGCCGCTGACGAGGATGAGCCCCTTGCCGCGCGCGAGGCGCTCCTCGACGATGCTCCACCCCTCGACGGCCTCGAACAGCTCGAGGATCCGCTGCTGGCCGAGCGAGGGGAGGAGCGCGGTCTCGACGGCGGTGCGGCCGAGGTGCTCGTAGGCGGCGCGGGCGAGGCGCGCGACATCGGCGGGGTCGCGCTCGGGAAAGGCGGCGGCGATCTGGCGCTCGACGACGCCGCGCCGGATGCCCAACGGGCGATAGCCGAGGGCGCCGACGCGCTCGCCGACCCGGCCGGCCATCGAGAAGCCGGCGACGCGCAGCGCGCCGATCACGCCGCGCATCGCCGCGTACTCGAGGCGGTGGGAGAGCGTCGGGCGGCCGAGCGTCTTCACCGACGCGGGCGCGTCGCCGCCCAGCGGCGCGAGACGCGGGATGCCGTGGGCCGGGGTGGTCATCGCGCCGCCCACTGCGTCCGGTCGGCGGCGAGCGTGCCCGCCCGCTCGAAGCCGTCGACCAGCGCCGTCTCGGGGAACTCGCGCTGCACGCGCGCGCGCCCGGCGTTGCCCATCGCGCTCCGGCGGTCGCCGTGGGCGATGAACGCCGACACCGCCGCCGCGGTGATCGCCGGGTCGCCGGGCGCGAGCAGGATCCCGGCGATGCCGTCCACGAGGTAGTGCTGCGGCAGCACGCCGCGGTCGGCGAGGACGGGGATGCGCATCGCCATGAAGTCGAGGCAGGCGTACGCGCCGTCGTCGTGCTTCGCCACGACCCAGCCGACGTCGGCGGCGCGCATCACCGCGAGCTCGTCCTCCCGCTCGCCGAGAAAGCTGACGAGGGAGCCGACGCCGAGCGCGGCGGCGTGCATGCGGAGGTCGGGGTCGGTCGAGCCGTGACCGACGACGGCGACGTGGATGTCGCGGTGGCGCAGGGCGAGGGCGGCGAGGGTGCGGAAGACGTTGGCCGCGGCGAGCCGCGCGCGGGCGTCGTAGCTGCACACGACGAGGGTGCCGGTGGCGGGAGCGCCGATCGCCGCGCGCGTGACAGGCGCCACGTCGTCGTACGCCGCCGCGTCCACGCCGAGGGGCGCGACGACGGCCGGCAGGGGAAAGTCGGCGGTGTTCGCGTCGCGCAGCTCGCGCTCGGTGCTGAAGAGCAGGCCCGTCGTCGCCATGCGAAGGGCGACGCGGCCGCTGCGCTGAACGACGAGCGGCTGGAAGGACGGGACGCGCCGGATCACGGCGCCCCGTTCGGCGAGGCGCATCGCCGAGCTGACGACGAGCTGCCCGCGGTCGCCTTCGGTGTACGCCACCTCGACGAAGCGCTCGCGCAGGACGCGGCGCAGCAGCCACGCCGAGCCGGCGGCGCCGCCGTGAGGATCGGTCGGGACCACCTCCAGCCCGGCCGCCCGCGCCGTCCGCTCCGCGCGACTGCCGGCGCAGCAGGCGACGGTGACCTCGTGCCCGCGGGCGGCGAGCCCGCGCGCGCCGGCGAGGAGGGCGCGCGTGCCGCCGTGCCAGTGGGGGTCGCCGGAGTAGAAGAGCGCGCGCACGATCAGACTTCCGCCGGCGTGCGCTGGTCGCGGAACTGCATCGAGTGCAGCCGGAAGTAGGCGCCGTGGAGCGCGAGGAGCTCCTCGTGCGTCCCGCGCTCGACGATCCGGCCACGCTCGAGCACGAGGATCGTGTCGGCGTGCTGCACCGTCGACAGGCGGTGGGCGATGACGAACACCGTGCGCCCGGCGAGCAGGCGGTCGATCGCCTCCTGCACGAGCCGCTCCGACTCGGTGTCGAGCGCGGAGGTGGCCTCGTCGAGGATGAGGATCGGCGGGTCGGTGAGGAGGGCGCGGGCGATGGCGATGCGCTGCCGCTGGCCGCCGGAGAGGCGCGTCCCCCGCTCGCCGAGGACCGTGTCGTAGCCCTCCGGCAGCTCGGTGATGAAGTGGTGGGCGTTGGCCGCGCGCGCCGCGGCCTCGACCTGCTCCTGCGTGTACCGGTCCGCCGCCCCGTAGGCGATGTTGTTGCGCACCGTGTCGTTGAACAGGACCGTGTCCTGGCTGACGATGCCGGTGAGCGCCCGGAGGGATGGAAGGCGCAGCTCGCGCGTGTCCACGCCGTCGAGGAGGATGCGCCCCGCTGTCGGCTCGTAGAAGCGCGGGATGAGGTCCACCAGCGTGCTCTTCCCCGCCCCGCTCGGCCCGACGAGCGCGACGACGTCGCCGCGGCGCGCGGCGAAGGTGATGTCGCGCAGCACCGGCTCGTCGGCATAGGCGAAGTCGACGTGCTCGAAGGCGAGCCCGTCGCGCAGCGTCTCGACGTCGCGCGTGCCGCGGTCGCGCTGCGCCTCCGTCGGCTGGTCGAGCACCTCGAACAGGCGCTCGGCGGCGGCGAACGAGAGCTGGGCGGTGGTCGGCGCCTGCGACAGCTGCTTGAAGGGGGGCAGCAGGCGCATCACCATGATCATGAAGGTGATGAGCGTGCCGCCGTCCATCCCGCCGCGACCCAGCAGCACCTCGCGCGCGCCGATCCACAGGATGAGGACGGCGATGCTGGTGCCGATCACTTCCGTCAGCGGCTGCGACAGCATCGATACGCGGCTGATGCGCACCATGCCGCTCGAGTAGCGGTCGCTCGCGGCGATGAAGCGCCGGTCCTCGTACGGCTCCCCGCCGAACGACTTGACGAGGCGGATGCCGCTCACCGACTCCTGGAGCACGCTGGTGATCTCGCCGTAGTCGTTCCGCAGCCGGCGATAGCCGCGGCGGAGCTGGCGCAGGATCGGCTGGAGCGCCGCCGTCAGGACCGGGGCGATGACGAGCGAGATCAGGGTCAGCATCGGCGACCAGTACCAGAGGACGACGATCGTCGCGACGATCTGCGCCAGGTTCTGGATCGACTTCGTCACCAGCTCGGTGAGGAGCGCCTTCGTCTGCTCGGTGTCGGACTGGATCCGCGAGATGATCTGGCCGACCTTGGTGCGCTGGAACCAGCCGAGGGGCAGGCGGTCCATGTGCGTGAAGACGGCGTCGCGCAGGTCGCGGGTGATGTACTCCTGCAGTCCGGCGGCGAACTGCCCTCCCGCCCAGACGAAGACGTTCTTCACGGTGACGATGATGACGATGACGACGATCATCGCCTCCAGCGAGCCGAGGGGATCGGCCGTGTTCAGGAACGCCCCGATCGTGCGATCCTGAAGATGGCCGAGCCAGCCGGTCTTCGGGATGTACTGGTTGGCCCGGAACAGCGCGTTCAGGAAGGGAACGAGCAGCGTGAAGGAGAAGGCGTCGAGCGCCGCGGCGATCACGCTGCACGCGATCGTGCCGACCATCCGCCACACGTGGGGGCGGAGGAAGCGCAGCAGGCGGCGGTAGAGGTGCGCGTTCACGCGTCAGTGCCGCGGCGTGAGCAGCGCGACCGGAAGGATGCACTCCTCCGGGGTCACGCCGCCGTGGAGGAACGATCCGCGGTAGCGGCTCTGGTACTCGCGCAGCTTCGTCGGATACACGAAGAAGCTGTCGCCGGTGGCGAGGAGGGTGTGCGCACCGAGCCCGCGCCGGGGCAGCCGGAGGGCCTCCTCGCGCGGGAAGAGCAGCGCCTGCGCCGGGTTCTCGGCGCGGAGGTCCTCGCCGAACTTGTAGCGCAGGTTCGGCGTCGCGTCGCGCCGGGCGAACACCGTCGCCGGCGTCTGGCAGTGGATCGAGCCGTGGTCGCTGGTGAGGAGCACCGTCACGTTCCGCCGCGCCGCCTCGCGCAGCAGCGCGAACGCCGTCGAGCGCCGGAACCACTGCACCGTGAGCTCGCGCAGCGCGATCTCGTCGCGTGCCACCTCGTAGAGGATCATCGACTCCGAGCGCCCGTGCGTCAGCAGGTCGATGAAGTTGAAGACGAACGCGCTGATCCCCTCGGGGCCGATCGCCGTGCCGAGCCGGCGCTCCAGCTCCTCGCTCTCCGCCGCCGTGGAGAGCTTCTCGTAGCGCACCGGCACCGACCTTCCCATCTCCTCGAGCTGGGCGACGAGCAGCTCGCGCTCGTGCGCGTTGAGCGTCTCGTCCTCCCGCTCGCCCCACCAGTCGGGAAAGCGGGCGGCGATCTCCGCCGGAAAGAGGCCGCTGAACAGCGCGTTGCGCGCGTACGGCGTCGCGGTGGGGAGGATGCTGAAGTAGTGCGTCGTCTCGACCTCGAACATCGGCGCGACGAGCGGCTCGAGGGCGCGCCACTGATCGAGGCGCAGGCAGTCGACGACGACGAGCACCGCCTGCCCGTCGCGCTCGACGATCGGGAGGAGGAACTCGGGGACGATGTCGATGGAGAGCGGCGGCCGGTCGCCCTCGAGATCCGCCAGCCAGCGCGGATACGCCTCGACGATGTACTGCGCGAACGCGCGATGCAGGTCGGGGCGGAAGCCGAGCAGCGAGTCGTGCAGGCTGTGCTCCTCGGCCGCCGTGAGGTCGAGGTCCCACTGCGCGAGCTCGGCGTAGCGGTCGATCCAGTCGCGCCAATCGAGGTCGCGGAAGGATTCGAGCTGCAGCGCGCGGAAGCGCTCCACGAAGCGGCGCGCCACCGCCTGCTGGCGGATGCGCGATCCCTCGAGCAGCCGCGTGACGAGCGCGTACACCTGGCGCGGCGTCACCGGCTTGACGAGATAGCCGCCGACGTCGGCGCCGATCGCCTCGCGCATCGTGGAGTCCTCCTCGCTCTTCGTGACCATCACGATGGCGAGATTCGCGTCGAGACCGCGCAGCTCGCGGACGGCGTCCATGCCGCGCGTGCCGGGCATCTGCTCGTCGAGGAGGACGAGGTCGAACGGGTGGCGCCGCACCAGCTCGACGGCATCGTCGGCGTTGGTGACGGATTCCACGGTGAAGCCCTTGTCTCGCAAGAAGATGCGATGCGGCTCCAGCAGCTCCGCTTCGTCATCGACCCAGAGCACGGACTTCGCCTGTTGCGCCATGTCGCCAAACCTAGCCGGGCGCAAAAAGGCGAGCAATGCGCGACGAGTCCGCTGGCGCGACTCTCCGGCACGGATCAGATTGCGCGCGTGTTCTCGCAACTCCCGCCCTATTCGCTGACCCCGCCGCGCTTCCGGTTTCGAGCCCTCGCCGCCCTGGCGGGGCGCGCGCCCCTCGGGGGAGCGCGCGAGGTGGCGCTCGCCACCTATCTCGCCGCGCGGCTCGTCGACGACGCGGTCCCGGTGCGCGCGCTCCCCGTCGCGATGCGCACGGCGCGCGCCGCGGCGGCGCGCAACTGGCTCTCGACGATGGCGCTCCCCGCCGCCGTGCGCCCCGCGCTCGCGCGGCTCGTCGACGCCTCCGGCAGCGAGGACCACGCGCTCCCCGATGCGCTGCACAACGTGATCGTCGTCACGGCGGAGTATCTCGACGCCGCCGCGGTGTCGGATCTGGAGCGGCTGGCCCAGACGCTCGCCTAGAAACGGGGTCCGTTCTCGCTCGTCCACCGAACGGAGCCGTATCCCCCGAGGGCCATGACGCGCCGGTCTGACATCACTCCTCTCTCCGTCCTGCTGGCGAAGGTCGACGCGGTGGCCGACGGCGCCGAGCCGCGCGACACGATCGCGTCGGGCTTTCCCAGCGTCGATCGCGTGCTCGGCGGCGGCTTCCGTCGGGGCGACCTGATCGTGCTCGGCGGCGACGTTGGCAGCGGCAAGTCGGCGCTCGCCCTCGCCATCGCCATGCGCGCGGCGCAGCAGAAGCGCGAGGTCGCGTTCCTCTCCGGCGAGATGACCTTCGAGCGCGTCCTCGAGCGCGCGCTGGCGATCGAGGGGCGCGTCACGGTGGACGACCTGCGCCAGGGGACGCTGAACGACATCGCGCGCGCGGCGGTCGGCGCGGCCGCGGTGCGGCTGCGCGACACCATGCCGCGCATCGACCGGCTGCCAGCGGGCGGCATCGACGAGCTGCCGGAGCTGCTGGACGCGCGCTCGGGACTCGCGCTGCTCGTCGTGGACTCGCTCCAGGCGCTCGGCCACGGCGCGCGCAGCACCGACGAGGAGCTGGCGACGACGGTGCGCGCGCTGAAGACGATGGCGCTCGACCTCAACCTCGCCATCCTCGCGACCGCGCAGCTTCCCGCCCTCGCCCCGCGTCCCGACCGCCGGCCGCAGCTCGACGACTTCGGCGCCCTCGGCGCGGTGAAGCACCACGCCGACGTCGTGCTCGGGCTCTTCCGCGAGGAGATGTACGACGCCGGCCGCGGCATCGAGGGCGCGACCGAGCTGCTCGTGCGGAAGAACCGCAACGGCGGCACCGGCTACGTCGACCTCTACTTCTATTCGCGGTGGATGCGGTTCGAGGACATGCTCGACCCCGACCGGTAGGAGGGACCATGCGAATCCTTCGATCCTTCGTCATCGCGGCCGTGGCGACGAGCGCCGCGGCGTGCGCGTCGACGGCCCAGGGGCGCGACGGCATCGCGCGCCTCGAGCAGGCGCGTGCCGAGCAGCCCCGCTCGGCGGCGGTGCTCCGCTCGCTCGGCGTCGCGTACTACGAGGCCGGGCGCTATGCGGACGCGCGCGTCACGCTCGACACCGCGACCCGGCTCGCGCCGGACGACGGCGTCGCCGCGCTCTACCTCGGGATGAGCGCCGAGCAGCTCAACGACCTGCCGACGGCGCGCGCGGCGTACGCGACGTACCTGCGCGTGGGGCACACGCGACGCGTGCGCCGGGAGCTGGAGGCGCGCCTCGCGGCGCTGTCGCGGCGCGAGATGCAGCTCGACGCACGGAGCGCCATCCGCGCGGAGCGGCGGATCGGCGCCGTTCCCGGCACGTCGAACACGGTCGCCGTGCTGCCGCTGCGCTTCACCGGCGCCGACAGCTCGCTGCGTCCCCTGGCGCGCGGGATCGCGGAGCTCATGGTCACGGATCTCAGCCGCTCCAACCGGATCACCGTCGTCGAGCGCGCGCGCATGCAGGCGCTGATGGACGAGCTGCGGCTGCAGCACCGCGGCGCGACGGACGCGGCGACGGGCGTGCGGGCGGGGCGGATCCTCCAGGCGGGACGCCTGGTGGACGGGTCGATCGTGCAGCAGGGCGAGCAGCTCCGCATGGACGCGGCGGTCATCGACGTGCCCACCACGCGCGTGGCCGGTTCGGCCGCGGACGATCGCGCCCTCGACCAGGTGCTGACGCTGGAGAAGAACATCGTCTTCGGCCTGTTCGACGCCATGCACGTGGAGCTCACGACGGCGGAACACGACGCCATCGAGCAGCGGCCGACGAAGTCGCTCGCCGCGTTCCTCGCCTTCAGCCGCGGCCTCGCGCTCGAGGACCAGGGACGGTACGACGACGCGCGGCAGATGTTCGACGACGCGGCACGCCTCGATCCCGGCTTCGGCGCGGCGCTGCAGAAGAGCAGCGAGACGCAGACGCTGTCCACCGGCTCGCGCCTGACGACGCAGACGGTGGAGCGGAGCCTCGGCGGCGAGGAGGCGCGGGTCGTCCGCGCGGCCGCCGACGGGCGGGTGGCCGCACCCGGAACCACCACGGCGGCGTCGCTCGCCGACGACGTGAACCCGAACCAGGCGCGGAACGCGACGCACGGCAACGCCGGGCGCGGCGGCCGGCCGACGGACAAGAACGGATTCGCCGCCGGCACCGGCGCCGACAACCCGACGGGGCATACCGCGCGCGTACCCGTGATCGTCCACGACCCGGGCCACTGACGCATCGATGCAGCTTCACGGCTTCCTCGCGCTCGGGGCAGCGCTCGCTCTCGGCGCGACGAGCCTGCAGGCACAGTCCGTCTGGGACGCCGATGGCACCGCCGGTCCCCAGTTCACGGAATACTCGCTGAACTCCCCGGTCGGGCAGACCATCTCGGAGCTCTCGCTGCCGATCTACGTGGTGGTGCCCGTCTCGCCGGCGCTGACGTTCGATCTCGGCACCTCCTACACCTCCGCGCGCGTCGTGACGGCGAGCGGGCCGGACCGGGGCGTCAGCCAGATCAGCGGCTTCACGGATACGCAGCTCCGCGGGAGCTACACGATCGGCGACGACTTCGCCGTCCTGACCGCAGGGCTCGAGCTGCCGACCGGCCGCGAGACGGCCACCGACGCGGAGATGATCGCGGCGGGGCGCATCGCCAGCGACTTCCTCGATTTCCCGATCACGGCGATGGGAAGCGGGTTCGGGGGAACGGCGGGCGTCGCCGCCGCCCGCCCGGTCGGCGACTGGAACGTCGGCTTCGGCGGCAGCGTGAGGGTCTCCTCGGCGTACGACCCGTACCAGGACGCCACGGGCGCGCGGCTGCGCTTCGCGCCAGGCAACGAGTACCGGGCGCGGATCGGCGCGGATCGGCCGCTCGGCACGGGGCGGATCTCCGCCGGGCTCACCTATTCGACCTTCGGCAACGACGTCGCCGGGGGCTCGATCTACAACACGGGCGACCGGTACATCGGCCAGGTCGCGGTCACGAACAGCGTGGCGGGCGCGGAGTTGACGATCGCGGCCTGGGATCTCTACCGCGCCAGCGGCACCCTCGCGGACGGCACCGGCGTCGGCTACGACAACGTCGCCGATGCCCTCGTCGCCGTCGGGGTGCGCCCGCACGGCATCGCGGTGGAGCCCAGCCTGGAGCTCCGGAACTGGCAGCGCGACGCGTACCTGCCGAGCACCATGGCCACCCTCGGCGTGCGGGCGGACTTCCGCGCCCACGGCGTCGGCATCTCGCCGAGCGCCGGCTACACCATCGGGCGCCTGGCGGCGCCGGCGGCGAACCGCGCCGGCACGCTGGTAGCGGCGGGGATGACGGGGTTCCGGGTGATGGTGGCCATCACGCCTTGAAGAGCAGCAACGGCAAGGGCAGTAACGGAAAGGGTGGGAAATGGTAGGTTGGGAATCGGTGAGGGTGACGGCGGCGGCACGGTTTCCCGGGCGCCTCCGTCCGCCTTACTTTACGATTGGCTCACCGGTTCCTCGATCACTGCCCTTCCGCCTCACGAGCTCCGTATGGCTGGCCACAGTAAATGGAAGCAGATCAAGCACTACAAGGCCGCGGCCGATGCCAAGCGCGGCGCCCTCTTCACGAAGCTCATCCGCGAGATCACCATGGCGGCGAAGCTCGGCGGAGGCGACCCTAACGGCAACGCCCGGCTGCGCACGGCGATCGAGACGGCCCGCGCCAACTCGATGCCGAAGGAGAACATCGACCGCGCGATCAAGAAGGGGACGGGCGAGCTGGAAGGGGTGGACTACACCGAGGTCACCTACGAGGGCTACGGGCCGGCGGGCGTGGCGCTGATGATCGACGCGGTGACGGACAACCCGAACCGCACGGTCGCCGAGGTGCGGCACAAGCTCTCGCGCGGCGGCGGCAGCATCGGGTCGCAGGGCTCCGTCGGCTGGATGTTCGAGAAGAAGGGGCAGATCTACATCGACGCGACGAAGTACGAGGAGGACGCGGTCATGGAAGCGGCGCTCGACGCCGGGGCGGAGGACTTCGCCCGCGAGGACGAGCAGTTCGTCGTGACGACGGCGCCGAACGACTTCCACGCCGTGAAGACCACCCTCGAGTCGAAGGGCCTCGTCGTCGCCGAAGCCGAGCTGGCGATGATCCCGAAGACGACGGTGAAAGTCGAGGGGAAGGACGCGGAGACGCTGCTCAAGCTGCTCGAGGACCTCGAGGAGCTGGACGACGTGCAGAAGGTCTGGGCGAACTTCGACATCGACGTGGCCGACATGGCGAAGGTGTGATCGTCCTCGGCATCGATCCCGGGACCGCGAACACCGGCTACGGCGTGGTGCAGGGCGACGGCTCGGCGGCCGTCGCCCTCGTCGAATGCGGCGTCATCCGCACGCGCCCGCGCGATCCGCTGCCCGCGCGCCTGCACGAGATCTACGATGGGGTGACGGAGCTCATCGCCCGCCATCGCCCGGACGCCCTGTCCATCGAGGACGTGTTCTACGCGCGCAACGTGCGGACGACCGTCGTCCTCGGGCACGCGCGCGGCGTCATCCTGCTCGCCGGGCAGATGGCGCGGCTGGACATCCACGAGTATCCGCCGGCGGAGATCAAGAAGGCGGTGGTCGGCACGGGCGCGGCGACGAAGGAGCAGGTGCAGTTCATGCTCACGCGCCTGCTGCGCCTCAAGTCGGTGCCGCAGCCCTCCGACGCGGCCGACGGCGTGGCGGCGGCGCTCGCCTATCTCATGTCGGCCAACGTCCCGCGACTGCCGGACCGCGACCGCGCGCGCGAGCGTGCCATGCGCGATGCGGCGGCGGCGCGCCTCCTCGGCCGCCTGCACGGAGACGCACGGTGATCGTCCAGCTCACGGGCACGCTCCTCACCAAGGAGCTGGATCACGTGGAGATCATGACGGCGGGGGGCGTCGGCTACCTCGTCGCCGTCCCCCTCGGCGTCTACGAGACGCTGCCCCACGCCGGGGAGCCGGTCACGCTGCACACGTATCTCGTGGTGAAGGAGGATGCGTGGCAGCTCTTCGGCTTCGCCACGGCCTTCGAGCGCAGGGTGTTCGAGCGCGTGCTGGCGGCGAAGGGGGTGGGGCCGGCGCTCGCGCTGGCGATGCTCTCCACGCTCACCGCCGACCGACTGGTGCGCGCGATCCGCGAGCGCGACATCGCGACCCTGCAGAGCGTGCCGCGCGTGGGGCGCAAGAAGGCGGAGCAGCTCATCCTCGACCTCGCGGACAAGCTGGAGGACCTGCAGGCGAGCCCCGCGGGCGTGGGGCGCGTGGAGGGCGCCGGCGCGGAGGACGCGATCCGGGCGCTCGTCTCGCTCGGCTACGCGCCTGCGGACGCGGAGCGCGCGGTGCGCGCGGCGCTGGACGCCGGGGGCCGCGGAATGGGGGCGGCGGAGCTGATCAGGAGCGCGCTCGCCCGGGTGGGGACGCGCTGACCGCCGGGCAGGTGCTCAGGAATCTGCGCTCCGCATCGGCGGCAATGCGCGTTTGCCAAACTGCGCCCGGCCGGCACCTCGCAATCCGCGGAACTCGCGAGTCGAGATCATGTTCGAAGAGGGCTTGAATCTCCAACTGCGCCCAGCCTTTCCTCGACCACCTCACCGTTCGCGAAGCCGACGAGGCTGTATGTCACACGCTCGGTGATTTCTCCGCGTGAAGGCAGCTTCTGCTCCGAGATTGATGACGTGAACGGATATGGGTGAGCCCAGGGTCAGGATATGATTGTCTGCTAAAGTGGACACCCCGGGAGAACTCGATGATTCTCGGAATTTCATGCCGCTCGGCGCTTCCGGCTGCAGCGAGCACGAGGAGGCTTTGCTCCATGTGCTTGCCGATGCGCCCGCACGACCCTATGATTGGCGCGCCAGCACCTTCCCCCCTTTGCTGGCCCCCTTGCACAACTCACTCAATGGAGGTCGTGATGAAGCGACTCGCCCTCGTGCTCGCGGCTTTTTCTCTTACCGCGTGCGCGACCATCATGCACGGCACGTCGCAGGACGTCGGCATCTCCTCGAGCCCCACTGGCGCAAAGGTGATGATCGACGGCCAGTCCGGTGCGGTCACCCCCTATGTCGCGAAGCTGTCTCGGAAGGACAATCACATTGTCAAGCTTTCGCTCGATGGGTACGCGCCGGCCGAGCTCACGCTCACGCGCGGCGTATCGGGCTGGGTCTGGGGAAACGTGGTCTTTGGCGGCTTGATTGGCCTGGCCGTCGATGCCGTCGATGGTGGACTCTACAACCTGACGCCCACCCAGTTGCAGGCCACGCTCACTCAGCAGAAAGCGTCCATTGCGCCGACCAAGAACGGCATCTATGTCGTGCTTGTGAAGAAGGCGGACCCCGCGTGGCTCAAGGTCGGGCAGCTGAAGCGTGTGACGACGGGTATGTTCGGCGACTGAGCACTTGCTGCGCCCGCCTAGCGACACATCGTTCGATGATGCCCAAGGTCGATCATCCTGAGTCTTAGGCTCAATTCGGCGGCAGGGACTCCCGCATGAGCACTCGGCAGATTGCCGCGATCTCATGCGGGAGTGCTTGTTATTCGGGACCTGACGCCGTTGAGAAGGAGCGGCCGCAACGATGGCCTGCGTACAACTCGGTTCGACACGCCGGCGTCGTCGCTTGAGGCTCGCATGGTGTGACCCGCCGCTTTCCGGCACACCTTCTCACCCCCGTACGCGTTCGTCTCGGCGCGAGCGGGCTTCCGACTCCTGATCCGGCCAAAGAGCAAAGCGGAGCCGCGAGGGCGCGACTCCGCTCTACCGCCTCCAGTTGGTGCTGAGCCGACTGTGCCTTCTTACCGGCGGACGCCTCGCCACGGGCGAGGTGCCGGAATGAACGATGTCGGCCTTAGCGCAGGGTTACGCCCCAGGAAACCACACCAGCCCGAGGTGCACGCGAGCGCTCGTTGCACTTACCGATTCGCCCGACACACTCTGGTTGTCGATCTGATAGTTGCTGAAGTTGCCAAACGACCACGTGGCTGCGGCAGAGAAAGCCATCGCCGGCGTGAAATGGAATTCTGCACCGCCCCCGAGGAACACCCCCGCGCCGCTTGCAGACACCGAGTGCGACACTCCGTTCGCATCGGTCACGTTCTGGCTCTCGCCGCGGCCGGAGACCCCGAACTGAAGAAACGGGACGACGGTGTTCGGACCGGCACGGAAGTGCACGCGGGTCCCGAGATCGACGTGTGCCAGTGAGTAGTTGCCACTACCGTCTGCCGCGTTGATGCTCGCATCGCTTACGTCCCCGTACAGCGACCATGTACGGTTGAAGCCGTAGCCGAGTACTAGGCCGGCGCCGGCTCCAGATTCCGACGTTGAAGCCGAACCCGAAGGGCTGGTCACGATGCCATTACCCTCCAGACCGAGGCCGAGATAGAAGCCCGACGCACGGGACTGAATGGGAGTGGCTTGCGCCTGCACGGACGGAGCGGCTACGACTGCCATGCCAAGAAACGCCAGCGCGACGAATGGCCGCATAGATCCTCTGCTGGTGAAGGGACGCGAGACGCTGAGATCAGTGCCCGCATCCGATGGACGACGCGCTGCTCATGCGGTCACATGCTGGACCCGCATCATCTCAACACGCTCATATCGCGTCGCGTTCCCGCAGCACTGACCACGCCCGCGCCGCGGCGCCGCACGGGCGGCCACCAATGCGAGAGCGGGGCGTCGCGCTCGTCGCGCGACGCCCCGCTCCCGTTTGGCGGCCGGCGAGGTCAGAAGTGCAGCCGGCCGAGGCGCGCGGGGACGCGGTTGGCGCTCACCGACCCATCCTCGTGCAGGGAGATGTGGGCTCCCTGGAAGCCCGACAGCGCGAACGACACGGTCGCCGTGGTGATGTCGCCCGTCAGCGCACCGGAGAAGCTGGCGGAGAACTTCGCGCCGCTGCAGCCATACGAGAGGGTCTGCACCAGGGCGACGAAGTCGTCCCCGCTCACCGTGGCGGGCGTGCAGCTCCCGGAGGCCGGCGCGTACGAGAGCGACAGCCCGCTCTCGGTGTAGAAGACCTGGCCGTCGCGGACGTAGGTGACGTCGTTCAGCGGGTAGCCCGTGCTGCCGGAGTCGCTGTACGCCTCGGCGAGGAACATCTCGTTCGCCTGGTCGCCGCGCCAGCCGAGCACGACGAGGCTCGAGTCGAGCGGCACGCCCGCCGAGTCGCCGCGCAGCGCGAGCGCCATGGCGTGGAAGGTCTCGCTCTGGCCGTCCACCGAGACCGAGACGTCGCCGACGGGGGAGCCGAGCGCGGCGACCAGCCGGCCGGAGGTGACGAGGTCGCCGTACGACGCCTGACGCGACGTGTCCTGGGAGACGGTCGTGAAGAGGTCGTAGGCCTGCTGGGTCGTGACGGACGACTTCGGGCCGGTGGAGGAATCGGAGCTGCAGGCCGCGACCGCGGCGAGCGCGGCGAACGCGACGAAAGCGAGAGCGCGGGTGGACGTACGACGCATGCGAGAGTCTCGAGAATCTGGTGGGTGGAAGCGCCGCCAAACGGCGCACGGCGGCGGGGGTGCTCGGAGGACGACGGGCGGCGCACGCGCGCAACGGCCGAGGCCGGTCGCGCCGGCCGTCCGGCACGGCCCATCGTTAGGCAGGAGGCGGGCCACGCCCGGCCGCCCTTCGGCTTGCGTCGGCCTCGTGGGGGGTCGATCTTCGAAGATTCACGCTCCGACCCTCGACATCGATGCAACCCGCCAGGCGGACCTCGACCTTCACCGAATCGGTGATCCGCGAGATGACCCGGATCGCCAACCTCTACGAGGCGGTGAACCTCGCGCAGGGCTTCCCCGACTTCCCGATGCCGCAGCCGCTGAAGGATGCGGCGTGCGCCGCGATCCATGGCGACGTGAACCAGTACGCCGTCACCTGGGGCTCACCCGCGCTGCGGAACGCCGTGGCCGAGAAGTACCGCCGCTGGTACGCCATGGAGGTGGACGCCGACCGCGAGGTGACGGTGACGTGCGGCGCGACGGAGGCGATGGCGTCGGTGTTCCTCGCGCTGATCGACCCCGGCGACGAGGTGATCGTCCTCGAGCCGTTCTACGAGAACTACGGCCCCGACGCGATCCTCGCCGACGCGACGCCGGTGTTCGTCCCCTTCGAGCGCCCCGACTGGCGGCTCGATCCGGATCGGCTGCGCCGCGCCTTCAGCCCGCGCACGAAGGCGATCATCGTCAACACGCCGCACAACCCCACCGGCCGCGTGCTCACGCGCGACGAGCTGACGCTGATCGCGGAGCTCTGCCAGGAGTTCGACGCGTGGGCGATCACCGACGAGATCTACGAGCACATCCGCTTCGCCGGCGACCACCACGTGCTCGCGACGTGGCCCGGCATGCGCGACCGCACGGTCACGATCTCCGGCCTCTCGAAGACGTTCAGCTGCACGGGCTGGCGGCTCGGCTACGCGATCGCGCCTCCGGCGCAGACGTCGCCGATCCGCAAGGTGCACGACTTCCTCACCGTCGGCGCACCGGCGCCGCTCCAGGCGGCCGGCGCCATCGGCCTCTCGTTCGACGCCGAGTACTTCAACCACCTCGCGCTCGACTACCGCGCCCGGCGCCACATCATGGTCGACGCGCTCACCGAGGCGGGGTTCCGCTTCACGGTGCCCGAGGGCGCGTACTACATCCTCGGCGACTTCTCGGAGCTCAGCGACCTGGACGACGTGACCTTCGCGAAGTGGATGGCGCAGGAGATCGGCGTCGCCACGGTCCCCGGGTCGAGCTTCTATCACGATCGCGAGCTGGGGCGCTCGCTCGTGCGCTTCGCGTTCTGCAAGCGCGCCGAGACGCTGGAGCGGGCGGCGGAGCGGTTGGTGGGGATCAGGGAAAGGGTGTGAGGGGGTGGGGCGGGAGACGGGAGGCGGGAGGCGCAACGACGTGATTGGTCGTTGGTCGTTCGTCGTTGGCGGACCTCGGGACGCGGCTCGGATCGTCCGGAGGTCCGCGAAGAACCAACGACCAAGAACCAACGACGTGCGGTCAGCGCGCCGCGCGTCCCGCGTCCCGCGTCCCGCGTCCCTACCTCACCGACACCAACCCCACCATCGCTCCCGTCTCGCGCATCCCGTCCCGCTCGCGCACCATCCCGGCGACGCCGAGCTCGTACGGGCCGAGGTGCAGGCCGACGCCCGCCGACGCCGCCCAGCCATCGGTAACGTACGCGGCGCCGATGCGGAGCGGCAGCAGCGGGATGCCGCGGTACTCCACGCCACCGCTCACCTGCGTCGGCGCGTCCAGCTGGATGCCGCCGTCGCGCAGCGCGCGGTGTGCGTCGCCGGCGATCGTCAGCGACGGGGAGAGCAGGTACGCGACGCCGACCGCGGCCGCCGGCTCGAAGCGGTCGCTCGCCACCTCGTAGCGCAGCGACTGCGGGGCGCTGGCGAAGGGCTGGTCGTCGAAGCTCGTGGCGTTCGTCGTGCCATCGAACGTCGCCGACCCCTCCTTCGTCACGAGCTTCGCCTCGTTCCACGCGAAGCTGTTGAACACGTTCCGCACGGTGGCGCTCCACGTCAGGCGCTCGCCCGTCCACGCCGCGCCGACGTCCACGCCCGCGCCGCTGCCCACGACCTGTCCGCTGTCGGGCGGGCTGTAGACGACGGGGAAGCTCACCGCCACGCCGCTCGACGTCACCGAGCTGCCCGCGTCCGCCGCGTGCTCGACGAAGTTGCCGAGGACGTACTTGCCGGTGACGCCGAGCGCGAGATGGGCGCCGAGCGGGATGCCGACGCTCGCGGCGGCGGTGGTGAACGCGCTGCCGTCGAACTGCGAGCCGCTGAAGTCGAGATCGCGCGGCGTGCCCGTGCGCCCGGCGTTGCCGTACAGCAGCGCCTCGAATGCGTCGGGGGTCATCTTCGCGCCGAGCGAGGCATTCGACGAGACCTGCAGCGCGACGCGCCCCGCGCTGAGCGCGAGGTAGCTCACCCCCGCGTTCCCCTGCCCCGTCTCGCCGCCGTTCGCCGTCACGCGCTCGAGCCACTCCTGCTTCACGGACGCGGGGAGCGTCACGCCCTGGTACTGCTTGATGTCGGCGAGGCTCACCGGATCGACGCCGGACGTGCCCCCCGCCGCGAGCAGCGAGAGCGAGAACGCCGGGTTGCCGGGGAGGCCGAGGTTCGCCGGGTTCCACGCGACGGCGTCGTAGCCGCGCGCCAGCGCCGTGTAGCTGCCGGCCATGCCGTACGCCGTGACGCTGGCGCTCGACTGCTGCGCCGACGCCAGCGCGCCCGGCGCGGCGACGAGCGCCGCGACCGCGGCGGCGCGCCACGCGCTTGCCATCCCGGGGCGCGCGCTCACTGGCCGCTCTCCGTGTTGAGGACGACCTCGAAGCGCGTCGAGACGTCGACCGCCTGACGAGGCGTGACCGTCACCACCCCCGACGGCCCGCTCACGGAGCCGCCCATCTGCAGCGAGATCTTGGCGCCGAGGAGCTGCTGCACCTCGGCCTGGTCGAACGTCACGACGCTCGTCGAAGCCGCGGCGCTCGACAACGCCACCGTCTTCAGCAGGTTCACCCGCTGGCCGGAGACGGCGGTGCCGGTCAGGTACAGCGTGACCGTCCCCTGCACGGCGAAGGGATTCGTGACGTCGAGGTCGAGCGAACCGCTCTGGACGCGGCTCGCCACGGAGCTGCTCACCCCGGAGAGGTCGAGCGACACCGGCGCCGCGCTGACGTCCTGGTTCTGCACCTTCACCCGTGCGCTCGACGCGAGCAGGGTGCCCACCGAGGCGGTGACGGTCACCGTCTCTGAGGCGTGCATCTGCACGGAGTCCCCCTGCGGCGAGTAGTGCGTCGCGCCGATCCGGAACGGCGCGCTGCCGCTCACGGCGCCCACGAGCGGGATCCTGCGGACGAGCGACTGGCCGGCCGGCATGGCCGTGTCCACGCCATCCACCGAGTCGCGCGCGATGGTGGTGCTCCCGTTCGACACGGTGAGGAGGAGATACCCGCGCGCCGTCGCCCCCGGGCGGAGCGGGTCGAAGTCCAGGCCGTTGGCGATGGTGAGGGTGAGCGTGTCGCTCACGAGGGCGACGCTGTCCACGGCGGCGGGGAGCGCGCTGCTCGCGGACGCGGTCATGGTGAACGCCGGCTTGGGGACAATCATCCCGTCGGCCGCCGCGCACTCCGCGCAATCCTGCCCGAGCTGACGGGTGACGCTCACGTCTGCGAGGTCCACCTGGAAGGCGCTGCTGTCCGGCGTGACGACGACGCCGGAGGGGAGGAGGGAGGCGACGGAGATCGTCGTCGACTTCGCGGGGATGTTCCAGGTCTCCTGCCACCGCGGCATTCCGGTGGGAACGTCGCAGGCGGCGGCGAACACGAGCGCACCAGCGGCGATGCGCCTCGCGAGGCGATAGGGCATGGACTTCGGTGACCGGAAGGAGGAAGCACGGGCGCGGCGAGTCGCGGCGCCCGACGTGACTGTTGCAGACGCCCCGGGTGTGAGCCCGGTCACGTCGCACACTGCCCTATCTTCGGACTCTCTTCGGGGTATATTTCGCTGGACCCGACCGGTTGGACGACCCCCGAGAAGCTGATACTGTGTAGCCCATGTCACGCGCCGAGATCACCACCCCCGAAGTGCTCGCCGAGGAATCGGTCGTCGAGCTGTCCCTGCGACCGCAACGCCTGGCGGAGTTCATCGGGCAGCAGAAGGTGAAGGAGAGCCTCCAGCTGTGGATCGACGCGGCGCTCGCTCGGCGCGAGCCGCTGGACCACGCGATCTTCTACGGCCCGCCGGGACTGGGCAAGACCACGCTGGCCGAGCTCGTCGCGCGCGAGCTGGGGGTCAACATCCGCACGACCTCGGGGCCGGCGCTGGAGAAGCCGGGCGATCTCGTGGGCACGCTGACGAACCTGCGCCCGGGCGACATCCTCTTCATCGACGAGATCCACCGGCTGCGGCCGATCATCGAGGAGTTCCTCTATCCGGCGATGGAGGACTACCGGATCGACATCCGGCTGTCGGAAGGGCCGAAGGCGCAGACGATCACGATGCCGATCGAGCGCTTCACGCTCATCGGCGCGACGACGCGCTTTGGCATGCTGACGCCGCCGATGCGCGCGCGCTTCGGCATCGTCGAGCGGCTGAACTACTACCCGGCCGAGGACCTGCAGCAGATCGTGCAGCGGTCGGCGGAGGTGCTGCGCGTGGCGATCGCCGCCGACGGGGCGATGGAGATCGCGCGCCGCTCGCGGGGCACGCCGCGCGTGGCGAACCGGCTGCTGCGGCGCGTGCGCGACTACGCGCAGGTGAAGGCCGACGGCACGATCACGCGCGAGGTGGCCAGCCAGGCGCTGCGCATGATCGACGTCGACGAGTTCGGCCTCGACGACATGGACGCGCGGATCCTGAAGACGATCATCGAGAAGTTCGACGGCGGCCCGGTGGGGCTGAACAACATCGGCGCGGCGATCGGCGAGGACGCGAACACGATCGAGGAGGTGTACGAGCCCTTCCTCGTGCAGAACGGCTTCCTCCAGCGCACGCCGCGCGGCCGCATCGCGACGGCGCAGGCCTATCGCCACTTCGGTTACACGCCGCCGAGCGCCGTCGGCGGCTCCGGCCTCCCCGGGCCACAGGGCACGCTGTTCTAGCGCACCACCGGCCGCGCGCGTGACACGGCGCACCGGCCGACGATGACGCAGGGCACGGATCGGTCGTCCTCCGATCGATGGGCGTGCCTTCCCCGGTGTCCCCCTCCCTCCTCGCGCCGGATCGCGGCGCGGATGCGCCGCGCCTGACGATCCGGGCGGCCGGCGCCGTGCTCGTCGCGCTCGGGCTCGTGCCGGTGGCGAACCTGATGAGCGGGGGGCGCGAGGTGCCATGGTGGGACGGCGCGGTGATCCAGTGGGTGCTCGGCGCGATCGTCGTCGCGCTCGCGGCCTCACTCCTCGCGCGGGGCGGCGAGCGCCTCGAGGATGCGGCGCGGCGCGCCGGCCGGTGGCTGCTCGCGCCCTCGGACCGCGCGTTCGCCACCGCCGCCGCGCTGCTCGCCATCGTCGCCGCGGCGGCCGTCTCCCGCTACTGCTTCAACGGGCAGCCGTTCACGAGCGACGAGATGGCGCAGCAGTGGCACGCGCGCATGCTCCTCGACGGGAGATTGTCGTTAGGCGCGGAGCCCTTCCGCGTCTTCTTCAACACGGCGCCCGTCTACGACGGCGCGGGCCGCTGGTACTCGCAGTACCCGATCGGCGGGCCGGCGCTGATCGCCCTCGGCCTCGCGTTCGGGGCGGCGTGGCTGGTGAACCCGGTGCTGCTCGGGGCCGCCGTCTGGAGCTTTTACCGATTCGCCGCGAGCGCCTACGACACGCTCACCGCGCGCATCGCGACGCTCCTCTTCGTGGCGAGCCCGATGGTGCTCATCATGAGCGGCAGCCAGATGAGCCACGTGCCGGCGCTCGCCTTCACGATGATCGCGCTCGCCGCGCTGCCGGCCTGGGAGCGCGCGGAGACGCCGCGGCGGGCGGCGCGGCATGCGGCCACGATCGGCCTCGCCGTCGGGCTGGTCGCGCTCGTGCGGCCGTACGACGCGGTGCTCGTGGCGGCGGTGGTCGGCGTCTTCCAGCTCGCCGTCGCGCGGCGGCGCCGCGAGCTGCGGGCGTCGGTCGCCGTGCAGGTCGCGGTGGGCGCCGTGCCCGTGCTGCTCCTGCTGTGGGCGAACGTGCGCACCACCGGGCATCCGCTGCTGTTCGCGTACACCGTGCTCGATGGCCCGGGGCACGCCGTCGGCTTCCACGTGGGACCCGACGGCGTGCCGCACACGCCCCTGCGCGGGCTGATGTTCGCCTCCGGGTACCTGATGCGGATGGACCGCTACCTGTTCGAGTGGCCGCTGCCTGGGCTCGCCTTCGTCGCCGCGACGCTCCTCGCGCTGCGGCGCGCGACACGCTGGGACGTGCTCCTCGTCGCGCTCATCGGCGCGTTCGTCGCGGGCTACGGCGCCTACTGGTTCGACGGCTTCTTCGCCGGGCCGCGGTTCCTGTTCACGGCGCTCCCCGCGTTCGTGCTGTTCGCCGCGCGCGCCCCGGCCGTCCTGCGCGCGCGCGCGCGACGTCCGCGCCTCCGGCACGCACTGCTCGTCGTCGTCCCGCTGTGCATGGCGGTCTCCTGGGTCGTCCCCATCGGCACGTCGACGGCGCGCTACCGCCTCGCGCTCTACCACGACCAGCGGACGAAGCTCAAGACTGACGTCGACGAGCAGGTGGCGCGCGCCGGGCTGCACCACGCGCTCGTCTTCGTCAACGAGAGCTGGCGCGGGCGCCTGCTCGCGCGGCTGCGGGTGCTCGGCTTCGAGCCGTTCGAGGCGGAGCACCTGGCGAGCACGTACGACGCGTGCGCCCTCCAGACGGCGCTGGACGCGGTGGACCGGGAGCCGACGGTGGACCGGGGTGCCAAACGGGCGCAGGTGATCGCGGCGGCGCGCGCGGCCGGCCGCGCGGAGCCGGTGCCGGGGCTGCCGGCCGACCGGGCGTTGTGGATCGTCCCCGGCTCGCGGCTCACGCCCACCTGCCTGGGCCAGATCGCCGCCGACCGACGCGGCACGATGGTGTATCCGCTCTTCCTCGCCTACCAGCAGGTCGTGGACGGCCGCGTCGGCGGCGACGTCGTCTTCGTCCGCGACCTCGGCGCGCGCGACACCCTCCTCCGCGCGCGCTTTCCCGGACGCGCCTGGTACCGCTATCGCACGCCGCGCGGGCTGGACGACACCGCGCCGGTGTTCATCCCCTTCGCGCAGGCGGCGAGGGCGTCGCGCTGACTTCGTCCGCGGCCGGGGAGGGGTTAGTCTGTATGCGATGACGCACCCGACTGGCAGCCTGACCTCCGACTACGACTTCGAGCTTCCGCCGGAGCGGATCGCCCAGGCGCCGCTGGAACGCCGCGAGGCGAGCCGTCTGATGATCGTCGACCGCGCGACCGGGAGCGTCCGCGACGGCGCCTTCCCCGACATCGTGGATCTCGTCGCACCCGGCGACGTGCTGGCCGTGAACCGCACGCGCGTGATCCGCGCGCGGCTGCTCGGCACGCGGCGGAGCTCGGGCGCGCCCGCCGAGATCCTGCTCCTCCGGCGCGTGGGCGAGGGCCGGTTCGAGGCGATGGTCTCGCCCGGCGGGAAGCTCCGCCCCGGCCGCGTGGTGGACATCGCGCCGGACTTCTGGGCGGAGATCCTGGAGATCACGGAGCGGCGGACGCGCATCGTCGCGCTGCACGCCGCCGAGCCGCTCGACGAGGCCATCGAGCGGCACGGGCACATCCCGCTGCCGCCGTACATCACGCGCCCCGACTCCGCGGCCGACGCCGAACGATACCAGACGGTGTACGCGCGCGAGCGCGGCTCGGTGGCCGCGCCCACCGCGGGGCTCCACTTCACGCCGGAGATCCTGCGACGGCTCGAGGAGCGCGGGGTCCGGCGCGCCGAGCTCCTGCTCCACGTCGGCGCCGGCACCTTCAAGCCCGTCGAGGTGGAGGATCCCGCCGCGCACGTGATGCACGAGGAGTGGTACTCCGTCTCCGAGGAGGCGGCGCGGACGATCAACGACGCGCGCGCCGCCGGCGGCCACGTGTGGGCCGTCGGCACGACGACCGTGCGCACGCTCGAGACGGTCGCGCGCGAGGACGGCACCGTCGTGCCGGGGGAGGGCGAGACGCGGATCTTCATCCGGCCGCCGTACCGCTTTCGCGCCGTGGACCGGCTGGTGACGAACTTCCACCTCCCGCGCTCCACCCTCATCATGCTCGTCGCCGCCTTCGCCGGCTACGAGCTCACGATGCGCGCGTACCACCACGCCGTCGCCGGCGGGTACCGCTTCTACTCGTATGGCGACGCCATGGTCGTGACCTGATGAGCGCGTTCGACTTCCGCGTGGCATGCACGGAGGGGCGCGCCCGGGCGGGCACCTTCGCCACGCCGCACGGCGTGGTGGAGACGCCGGCGTTCATGGCCGTCGGCACGCTCGCCACGGTGAAGTCGCTCGACCCGGACGACCTCCGCGCCATGGGCGCGCAGATGATCCTGTCGAACGCGTACCACCTGCACCTCCGCCCCGGGGACGAGCTGGTGCGCGACATGGGCGGGCTGCACCGATTCATGGGCTGGGACGGCCCGATCCTCACCGACTCGGGCGGCTTCCAGGTCTTCTCCCTCGCCACGTTGCGCACGGTGAGCGAAGACGGGGTGGAGTTCCGCAGCCACATCGACGGCTCGCGCCACTTCTTCTCCCCCGAGCTGGTGATGCACATCGAGCGCAACCTCGGCGCCGACGTGATCATGCAGTTCGACCACGTGATCCCCGGCCAGAGCGACGAGGCGCGGGCGCGGGACGCGATGGAGCGGAGCGTGAGGTGGTTGGTCCGGTGTCGGGGGGAGTTCCTGCGGGAGGCGGGACGAGCGGGAGGCGGGAGGAGGGAGGCGGAAGGCGTGACGGCGTTGGAAGGAACACCTCGGCATGAGTCGCTGCGCGATCTCGACCGGTCGGACTCGTCCCTCGTCCCTCGTCCCTCGTCCCCCACCGCCTCCCTCCTCCCGCCTCCCGCCTCCCGCGAGCAGGCCCTCTTCCCGATCCTCCAGGGCGGCATCCACGAGCACCTGCGCCGCGAGGCGGCGGGGATGATCGTGGACATGGGACCGTGGCCGGGGTTCGGGATCGGCGGGCTGTCCGTCGGCGAGGCGAAGCCGGACATGTACCGCATCCTCGACGTCGTCGACGAGGCGCTCCCGCGCGACCGGCCGCGCTACCTCATGGGCGTCGGCTTCCCCGAGGATCTCGTCGAGGGGGTCCGTCGCGGCGTCGACCTCTTCGACTGCGTCGCCCCGACGCGCATGGGGCGCAACGGCGCCGCGTTCACCTCCGATGGCCGGCTCAACATCAAGCGGGCGCAGTATCGCACCGATCCCGGGCCGATCGAGGAGGGGTGCGAGTGCGCGGCATGCCGCCGCTTCTCGCGCGCCTACGTTCGCCACCTCTTCGTCTCCGACGAGATCCTCGGCTTGCGCCTGCTCTCGCTGCACAATGTACATTTCCTCGTGACGCTGATGCGGACGGCACGCGAGGCCATCCGTGCGGGCACCTTCGACGCGTGGAGCCGCGACTGGCTCGCGCGCTACCACTCACGACCGGCGACCCCCGAATGAACGCTCCGTACGCGAGCCTGCTCCTGTTCACCCCCGGCCCCGGCGGCGCGGGCAGCCTCGTGCCCTTCCTCGTCCAGGTCGGGCTCATCTTCGCCATCTTCTACTTCCTGCTCATCCGCCCGCAGCAGAAGCAGCGGCAGCAGCACGAGCAGGCGCTGCGCAACCTGAAGCGCGGCGACTCCGTCGTCACCACGGGCGGCATCGTCGGCGACGTGGTGTTCATCAAGGAGACGATGAAGAACGATGCCCCGCAGAAGAGCATGGACGACCAGGTGACGATCAAGTCGGGCGAGTCGCGGCTCATCGTCGAGCGCGGGCGCATCGCGAAGATCGTCGCCGCCTCCGGCGCGACCAGCGTCGCCACGAAGTGAGCCTGCTGGACATCCGGGTCCTCGGCGACCCCATCCTCCGCCAGGAGACGCGCCCCGTCGAGGAGATCACCGACGAGCTGCGCCGCCTCGTGGACGACATGTTCGAGACGATGCACGCCGCGCAGGGGATCGGGCTCGCCGCGCCGCAGGTCGGGCGCACGGAGCGGCTCACCGTCGTGCAGATCGAGCAGGATCGCTACGTGCTGATCAACCCGGAGATCGTCGCCGCCGACGGGAAGAAGGCGAAAGGGGAGGAGGGCTGCCTGTCCATCCCCGACGTCTACGGCGACGTCGAGCGGCCGAGCCACGTCGTCGTCCGCGCGAAGGACCTCGACGGCAACTCCTTCGAGGTGGACGCCACCGACCTCCTGGCCCGCTGCTTCCAGCACGAGATCGACCACCTGCACGGCAAGCTGTTCATCGACTACCTGAGCGTGCTCAAACGTCGTTCGGCGATGGCGAAGTGGACGAAGGAGCGCGACAAGTACCCGGGCTTCATCCGCAAGCTGTCGCCGCTGGAAGTCGCGAAGCACCACCATCGCGACGAGGAGCTCTGAGTGCGAGTGCTCTTCTGGGGCACGCCGGAATTCGCCACGCCGGCGCTGCGCGCGCTGCTCGGCGAGGGGTTCGATGTCGTCGGCGTCGTCACGCAGCCGGACCGGCCGGTCGGGCGCTCGCGCTCCACGGTCGTCCCCTCCCCCGTCAAGCAGATCGCGGTCGAGGAGGGGATCCCCGTGCTCCAGCCGGAGCGGCCGCGGGGGGACGACTTCTTCGCCCAGGTCGCCGCGCTCGCCCCGGACATCTCCGTCGTCGTCGCCTACGGCCACATCCTGCCGAAGGCGATCATCGACCTGCCGCGCCTCGGCACCGTCAACATCCACGGCTCGCTGCTCCCGAAGCTGCGCGGCGCCGCGCCGATCCAGGCGGCGATCCGCGACGGCTTCGCCGAGACGGGGATCACGATCATGCGCATGGTCCCGGCCCTCGACGCGGGGCCGATCATCCACCGGGTGAAGACGCCGATCCTGGCCGACGAGACGTACGGCGAGCTGTCGGAGCGGCTGGCGGAGGAGGGCGCGCTGGCGCTCATCGAGGCGCTGATGCTGATCGAGCTCGGGAAGGCGCTGGAGGTCGAGCAGGACGACGCGGAGGCGACGTACGCGCCGAAGATCGACCGCTCGAGGACGGCGCTGGACTGGGCGTGCGACGCCCGCACGGTCAGTCAGGTGATCCGCGCCCATGACCCCCGTCCCGGCGCGCGCGCCGGGGCGCGCGGCGCGGAGGTGAAGCTCTTCGGCGCCCACCTCGCCCCGCGCACGGAGGACCAGCCTCCCGGCACCGTGACGGCCGTGAACGCCGATGGCATGACCGTGGCCTGCGGCGAGGGGGCGGTGCGCATCACCTCCGTCCAGCCCGCCGGGAAGAAGCGACTGGCCCCTCAGGAATGGGCACGCGGGCGCGGGATCGCCGTCGGCGAGCGGCTCACGAGCCCACCGGCGTAAATGCCGCGGCTGCACGCACCGACTATCTTTCCGTCATGAGACGCCGGTGCCAGCAGACCCAGTCGCGCCGCCTCCGCGGCCGCAGGACAGGAGGGTGACCGTGTACCCGCGGAAGCCCTTCGACGGGCACGTCGCGACGCGCGACCCGGGTGAGGGCGGCGGCGCGGGCGGCCACATGGGCGTCACCGACGCCCGCGTCGCCGCGGCCGAGATCTGCGCCGACCTGCGCCGCGGCGACCTGCTGGATCCGTCGTTCGACCGGCGCACCGCCCACCTCGACGCGCGCGACCGCCGCTGGACGCGCGAGCTGGTGTACGGCATGCTGCGCCGCCGCGCCTGGATCGACGCCGTGCTCGACGCCCGCGTGCGCGGGGGCGGCGTGCGCCTCGACGCGGACCTGCTCGACCTCCTGCGCCTCGGCGTCGACCAGCTCCTGTACATGGGCAGCGTTCCCGCCTACGCGGCGATCGCGCAGACGGTGGAGCTGGCCAAACGACGCCACGGCATCGGCGCGAGCAAGCTGGCGAACGCCGTCCTGCGGCGCGTGGACCGCGAACGCGATCACGTGCAGCCGGCCACGCCCCCCGATCCGCTCGACGCGATGGCGCTGGAGCTCTCGCACCCGCGCTGGCTCATCGCCCGGTGGGTCGCGCGCTGGGGCGAGGAGGAGACCCGGCGGCTGCTCGCGAGCAACAACAGCGAGGCGCCGCTCGTCGCGCGGCCGTATCACGCGGTGCGCGAACAGCTCGAGGCGATGCTCGAGGGGGCTGGGGTGCGCGTCGAGGATGCGCCCCTCGTGCGGGACAGCCTCGTGCTCGCGTCGGGGGTGGCGTCGCTCGCGGAGCTGGGCGCGTTCCGCAACGGGCTCTTTCATCTCCAGGACCCCGCGTCGACGCTCGTCACGCAGTACGCGGCGGTGCCGCAGGACGGCATGGTCGCCGACCTGTGCGCGGCGCCGGGCGGCAAGTCGATCGAGCTCTCGCGCCGCGCGCGCCGCGTGTATGCGTCGGACGCGTCGTGGTCGCGGCTGCAGCGGCTGCTCGAGAACATCGGCCGGCTGGAGATCCCGAACATCAGCGCGTACGTCGCCGACGCGCGCTTCCCGGCGGTCCACGACATGGACGCGGTGCTCGTGGACGCGCCGTGCACGGGGACCGGCACCTTCCGCCGGCACCCGGACGCGCGCTGGCGCGCCAAGCCGTCGGACCTCGCCGTCATGAGCGCGATCCAGCGGTCGATCATCCGCTCGGCGGCGGCGGTGGTGAAGCCGGGCGGGCTGCTCGTCTACAGCACCTGCTCGCTCGAGCCGGAGGAGAACGACGCGCAGGTGGAGAGCTTCCTGAGCGACCACCCGGGGTGGCGGCTCGAGCCGCCGCCGGAGGGAACGGTGCCGGCCTCGGTGCTCGACGCCGGGCGGCTGCGCGTCCTGCCCCAGCGGCACGGCACGGACGGCGCGTTCGCGGCGCGGATGCGGAGGGTGGCCGAGTGAGCTTGCGCGGCGCCGTCCGCCGCTTCCTGCCGTACGTCATCGCGATCGCCGGCGGGTTCCTGCTCGCCTACCTGATCGTGGCGTTCGTGGTCTTCCCCGCCGGGGTGATCCCGACCGACCTGAAGATCCCCAACGTGATCGGGCTGACCTACGACGACGCCGCCATGCGGCTCGAGCGGGTGGGCTTCGTCGCCCAGCGCGGCGAGGTGCGCTACGACGCCACCGCCCCGAAGGAGACGGTGCTCGAGCAGAGTCCCCCCGCCGGGAGCAAGGACGTCTCCGGCGCCACGGTCACCCTCGCCGTCAGCAACGGCCAGCAGCTCGTGGCGGTGCCGAACGTGATCGGCATGACGCGCGAGCAGGCGGAGAACGCGATCGAGTCGGCGGGGTTCAACGTGGGAGAGGTCACCGAGCAGCCGAGCGACGAGCCGCGGGGCCAGGTGCTGGAGACGCGGCCGAAGCCGGGCGAGCAGACGCCGATGCCGAGCCACATCGCGCTCGTCCTCAGCGCCGGCCCGGCGGTGGTGCTGGTGCCCGACGTCGTCGGCCGCAGCTTCGCGGAAGCGCAGCAGCTGCTCGATCAGGTCGGGCTGGTCGTGGACGCCGCGACGGACAACGGCACCGCGCCGGGCGGCGACGCGATCGTGCTCTCGATGAGCCCCGCCGCGGGCGCGCAGGTTGCCCGCGGATCACGAGTGAGCCTGCGTGTGGCGGGAGGCCCCCAGGAATGAGCGTACGGATCGTGCCGTCCATTCTCAGCGCCGACTTCGCGCGGCTCGGCGACGAGATCGCCCGGGTCGAGGCGGGGGGCGCCGACTGGATCCACGTCGACGTGATGGACGGCCGCTTCGTCCCGAACCTCAGCTACGGCGCGAAGATCATCGAGGCCTGCCGGCGGGTGACGTCGCTCCCGCTCGACGTGCACATGATGGTGGTCGAGCCGGAGAACTACTTCGACGACTACGCCGCGGCCGGCGCGAGCGGCATGACGATCCACGCCGAGGCGGCGCCGCACCTCCAGCGGCAGCTCGCGCGCATCCGGGAGCTGGGGTGCCGGGCGGGGGTGGCGCTCAACCCGTCCACGCCGCTGGTTCAGGTGAGCGAGGTGCTCGCGGACCTGGACCTGCTCCTCGTGATGACGGTGAACCCCGGCTACGGCGGCCAGCGTTTCATCCCTCAGTCGGTGGACAAGGTGCGCCGCGCCCGCCTCATGCTGGAGGAGGCGGGGAGCGCGGCGCTCCTCGAGGTGGACGGCGGGATCAGCCGGCAGACGATCGGCGAGGTGTGGCGCGCCGGCGCCGACACCTTCGTCGCCGGGCACGCGGTGTTCGCCGCGGCCGACCCGGGCGAGGAGATCCAGGCGCTGCGCGAGCGGTGCGCGATCCACGTATGAGCAGGGGACCGGGGCGCCCGACGCGGCGCGTGCCAGGAGAAAGGCGGGACGTATGACGATGCGGCAACAGTGGGCCCTCGTCGCGGGCATCGTGGTGGTGCTCGGCGGCGGTCTGTTCGCGGCGAGTCGCCTCCTCGGCGGCGAGCTCTTCCCCGTCAGCATCGGGTCGAAGGCGCCGGCGTTCCGGGCGAAGGAGCTCGGCGCGAACACGTACCGGTCGCTCGACGACTACAAGGGGAAGGTCGTGCTCCTGAACGTGTGGGCCACCTGGTGCCCCCCGTGCCGGGCGGAGATGCCGAGCATCGAGAAGCTGTACCAGCAGTACGGGCCGCACGGCCTCAACGTCGTCGCCGTGAGCGTGGACGACGCGGTGAGCGAGGACTCGATCCGCGCCTTCGCGCGCGACCTCGGGCTCACCTTTCCGATCCTGCACGACCCCACGGGAAAGATCGAGCAGACGTACCAGACCACCGGCTATCCCGAGACGTTCGTGATCGGGCGCGACGGCGTGATCCGGAAGAAGTGGATCGGCGCGGCGGACTGGAACTCGCAAGGCAACCGCGCGCTCGTCGCCCAGCTCCTCGGCATCGCGCCGGAGCGACTGAAGCTCGAGACGCCGGACCTTCCGCCCGGCTGGCACCCGGCCGATAATCCGGCGGGTACGCCGCCCGCCGATACGGCGGACCCCGCGCCGGCGCAGCGCCGGAGCGCCTCCCTGCCCTGAGCACGCCCGCATGGCGCCACAACCCTCCGGCAACTCGCGCAACGTCTGGCGCCGGCGCATCGTCGCGGCGTTCACCGAGCGCCTGGTCCTCAAGGGGACGGCGGTGCTGCTGTCGGTCGTCCTCTGGTTCCTCGTCGGCGCGCGGGAGAAGATGGAGGAGCTGGTGGACGTCAGCTTCCAGCCGCAGCTCGACACCACGCTGGTGCTGCGCGACCGGCCGCCGCAGATCAAGGCGCTGGTCCTCGGCACGCCTAACGAGCTGCTGAAGCTCGCGTCGAATCCGCCCGTCATCCACCGGCCGATCGCCGCCGACGCGCCGGACACGCTCGTCGTGGACCTCCAGCCGCAGGACGTGCAGCTCCCGGCGGGGATGGACGCCGACGTGGAGGACGTGCGCCCCCGCAGCATCACCCTGCGCTTCGAGGCGTCGAGCTCGCGCCGCGTGCCCGTCCGCTCCAACCTCCAGGTCGTCGGCGACTCCCTCACCGGCCCGCTCGAGGTGCGCTTCGATCCGGCGATGGTGGAGGTGAGCGGACCGCGGCTCAGCGTCCTGCACACGTCGTACGTCACGACGGTGCGCGCGACGATCCCCGCGTCGGACTCGCTCCCGCACCTGGTGGACATCGACACGACGCACCTCGGCGTGCGCGTGAAGCCGGCGCAGGTGAAGGTGCGCGTGGTCCTCGTCGGCGCGCGCCCCGCCGTGCCCGAACCGGCGCCGGCGCCCACCGCGCCGGAGACCGCCGCGCACCCCCGCCCGGACACGTCGACGCGCCGGCCCTGATGCGCGTCCTCGGCATCGAGACGTCGTGCGACGAGACGTCGGCCGCGGTGCTCGACGGGAGCGGCGACGCGGTCGCGCTCCGCTCGCTCGTCATCCTGTCGCAGGACGTGCATCGCATCTTCGGCGGCGTCGTCCCCGAGATCGCCTCGCGCGCGCACCTGACGGCGATCGTCCCCGTCGTCCAGCGCGCGCTCGCCGACGCCTCGCTCGGCGCGCACGACCTCGACGCCGTCGCGGTGACGAACGCCCCGGGGCTCGTCGGCGCCCTCCTCGTGGGCGTCAGCTACGCCAAGGCGCTCGCGTTCGCGCTGGGGATCCCGGTGGTCGGCGTGCACCACATGGAGGGGCACCTCTTCGCCACGGCGCTCGAGCACCCGGACGCGGTCCCGCCATTCACGGCGCTCCTCGTCTCCGGCGGCCACACGCTGCTGCTCGACGTGGAGGCGTGGGGACGCTACCGCCTCCTCGGCCGCACGCGCGACGACGCGGCGGGCGAGGCGTTCGACAAGGTCGCCAAGCTGCTCGGCTTCCCCTATCCCGGCGGCCCGCACATCGAGCGCGCCGCGCGGGAGGGGGCGGCCTCGGGCACGCCGAACCCCTACCGCTTCGCCCGCCCCATGCTCCGCCGCGACCAGCGCCCGGGGGACCCGGACTACTACGACGTCTCGTTCAGCGGGCTGAAGACCGCGGTGCTGAACGCGGTACGGGAAGCGGGGAGGGGGGAGCGGGTAGCGGCTGGGGACGCGGGACGCGCGACGCGTGGTGGCGTGACGGCGTCGGATCGAACACCTCGGCGTGAGGGCGATCGCGGACTCGAAGGCTCGGACGCGCCGCGCGTCCCGCGTCCCTCGTCCCTAGCCGCCTCCCTCCTCCCTCCTCCCGCCTCCCGCCAGATCGCCCAGGCCTTCCAGGACGCCCTCATCGCCACCCTGGCCGAGAAGACCGCGCGCGCCGTGGAACAATTCGGGAGGCGACGGGTCGTGCTCGGGGGTGGGGTAGCGGGAAACCGGACCCTCGTCGAGGCGCTTCGCGCGCGCGTCGCCTCGCTCGGCGCCGCGGTGTACGCCCCGAGCCGCCGGCTGGCGACCGACAATGCTGCGATGATCGCGCGGGCGGGTATCTTTCACCTCGAACGCAGCGAGCGCGCCGGGCTCGACCTCAACGCCTTCGCCTCTCTCCCTCTACCGGGACTGATCGACGCATGACGCTCCCCCACCCGATCATACATCATCCCACCATCCTCAGCATCGGGATCCTGTCGTTCACCGGCTTCGGCATCGCCGTCCTGATGGCGTTCGTCGTGGCCCAGGTGGTGAGCCAGCGAGAGCTGGCGCGGCGCGGCCACGATCCCGAGCCGATCGCCGACCTGGTGTTCGCCGCGGTCGTCGGCGGGCTCCTCGGCGCGAAGCTGTACTACGTCGTCATCCTCGGGAACTGGGACGCGATGTTCACCCGCGGCGGCTTCGTCTTCTGGGGCGGGCTGATCGGCGGCATCGTCGCGGGACTGCTCGTCATCTGGCGCAAGCGGCTCTCGGTGATGCGCATCTTCGACGTCGCCGGTCCGGCGATCGCCGCGGCGTACGCGGTCGGGCGCACCGGCTGCTGGGCCGTGGGCGACGACTACGGCAAGCCGTGGAACGGCCCGCTGGCCGTGGCCTTCCCGCAGGGCGCGCCGCCGTCGACCGTGTACAACATGCAGCACGAGTTCGGCGTACAGTTCCCGCTCAACAGCGATCCGAACCGGCTCGTCTCGGTGCACCCGACGGAGCTGTACGAGATCGCGCTCGCGCTGATCATGTTCGGCATCCTCTGGAAGATGCGCGACCACAAGCACGCCGAGGGATGGCTGTTCGGCGTCTACTGCGTGCTCGCCGGGATCGAGCGCTTCATCATCGAGTTCTTCCGCGCGAAGGACGACCGGCTGCTGGTGGGCGGGCTCACGTACGCGCAGCTCATCGCGCTCGTCTTCGTGGCGTTCGGCTTCGTCCTGATGTACGTTAGGCGCGAGGTGCGCGAGGGGCAGCCCGGGATCTACGCCGCCCCGGCGACGGCCTGACGATCCTCGCGCGGTGATGCGGCGGCAGGCGACGGACGTGGAAGCACTGGCACTCTTCGAGGAGATGCCGATGCCGACGGACAGACGTCCCGTGCGCGGGACGCGGCGGGCGAAGCCGAAGCGCACGTGGTTCGGGGAGCAGCTCGACATGTTCCCGAGGCAGGTGGAGGTCGAGGCGCTGGACCCACGCCAGCACATCGGCCCCCGCACGGGCGTCTCCGCCCTCTTCCGCATCCGCTTCCCCGACGACCGCGTCACCCACATGGTCTTCCGCGACCGGTACGGGACGTACTGCGCGGAGCATGGGAGGGAGTGCGAGGCGGTGCGGTTGGTATGAGGGGTGTGGGGAGAGGGTCGTGGGGAGGGGGACGAGGGACGAGCACGAACGTACCTGGTCGTCGGTCGTTGGTTCTTGGCGGGCCGCTCATGATGCCAGGCGAGGCATCCCGAGCGGCTCGCGAATGACCAACGACCAAGAACGAATAACGTCGTTTCGCGTCCCGCGTCCCGCGTCCCTACCGTCGCTGCCTCCCTCCCCGTATCCACGCCCCCAGCCCCGCCCCGAAGCGCCACTCGCGGGCGACGATCGAGCCGCCGCGCAGCTCCTTCGGCTCCTCCACCGTCACGAACGCGTCGGGGTCCCACTGCTGGATGAGCGCGAGCGTCTCCTGGAGGTGCCGCCGCTGCATCGCCGAGCTCACGATCTCCACCGCGCCGTCGCGGCCGAAGCCCGGGAACTCCGTCACCCCGTAGCCCCGCTCGCGCAGCGCCTCGGCGATCTCGACACCGGCCGTGCGTGAGACCACGCGCACCATCACCACGCCGTACGCCAGCGCCGCGTCGAGGGTGATCCCCACGTAGTTCCCCGTCGCGTAGCCGGCGGCGTAGCCGAGGACGTACCAGATGCTGTCGAGGTGCTTGACGGCGTTCCCCACGGCGAAGATCCAGACGAGCACCGAGAGGAAGCCGAGCACCGCGGCGATCAGGCGCTTGCCGCGGATGGCGAAGATCACGCGCATCGTGTCGAGCGAGACGTCGACGATGCGCATGCAGAAGATGACGAGCGGGCCCCACGGCAGGGCGAACAGCACGTCGGGGTTCATGGGCTGGAAGCTAGCGCCGCCAGCCCGGCCGGGGACCAGCCCCGCGCGGGGCTGGTGCGGGCGAGACTAGTGCCGGCGCTCCGCGGGCGGCTCCGACGGCTCGTCCGCGCCGATCGCTTCCTCGAGCGCCGTCAGGCGCATGCGCAGCCGCTCGTTGTCCTCGCGCACCGCCGCGATCTCCTCGGCCAGCGTCGCCGCCGGCGTCGCCTCGGCGGGCACCGTGGGCAGCGCCACCGACCGCTTGGGCCAGAAGGTCTTCGCCACCGCGAACGCGAGCAGCGCCAGCAGCAGGAGCTGCGCGAGGATCGTCTGCCAGGTCGGGTAGATCCCCAGCGCGTCCACGCTCGGGAAGCCGGGGATCACCGTCATCCCGATCGCGTTCCCCTCCTGCAGCTCGCGGATCCCCTTCCCGAGGAAGACGAACGCCATGTAGTACAGCAGGACGCTCGTGATGCTGAAGAAGGGACGCAGCGGGATGCGGACGCCGTAGCGGTAGAACAGGGTGAAGATGATCGCGAGGGCGATGAAGCCGGCGACGATCCCGCCCGCGAGCTGTCCCGCGATGTGCGGTCCCTCGTTGAACAGCGCCTGGTAGAACAGCGCCGTCTCGGCGCCCTCGCGATAGACGGCGAGGAAGGCGACGAAGGCGAGGGCGCGTCCGCCCCCGTGCTCCAGGGCGTCGGTCACCTTCTCGCGGATGAACTGCTGCCACTTCGCGGCCTCGACGCGCGAGATGAGCCAGTAGCTCACCGAGAAGAGGACGACGACGGCGACGAGCAGCGTCAGCCCCTCAATGATCTCGCTGCTCGCCGGCACCGCGGCGAGGACCGTCTTGAGGACCACCGCCGTGACCGCGCTCGCCGCGAGGCCGAGCGCCACGCCGAGCCAGATGGAGCGCAGCCGCTCGCGGTGGCCCGTCTTGAGGAGGAAGGCGACGACGGCGCCGATGACGAGGATCGCCTCGAACCCCTCGCGCAGGATGATGAGGAACGACTGCCAGAACGCCTCGGCGCCGCTGCCGGCCGGCTTCGTGAGCTCGACGACGGCGGGGAGATTCGCCTCGATCGCGTCGCGCGCCCGCTCGGCCCCCTGGAGGTCGTTCGCGCGGACCGCGCCCTTGAAGTCGGCGAACAGCTTCTCCATCGAGGAGACGAGCCCGGGGTTCTTCGCGCGCGCCGGGCTCTCCAGCGGCTCGAAGGCGATGTAGGCGTCGAACGCCTTGTCCCCCGCGTCGCTCGGCCGGCCGCTGCGCGCCGCCGTGAGCGACTGCTCGAGCAGCGCGACCACGTTGCGCGACGCCACCGTCGCGTCGCCGCTGTCGCGCGTCGCCACCGCGCCGGCGTTGCGCTGCTGGAGCGGCAGCGTGCGGAGGTAGGCGACGATGCTCTGCACCTGCGCGTCGCTCAGCTCCGGCGACGGCGGCATCGGCGTGCCCGGCGTGCCGTTCTTCACCGTCGCCGCGAGCTGCTCGTCGCTCCGCTCCGCCTGCCAGGGCAGCGAGCCGATCTCCGGGGGCAGCTTGCTGAGGCTCCGGGCGAGCTGGCCGTCGGAGCCGCCGGCGATGCCGTGGCACTGGACGCAGCGCTGCGCGTACAGCCCCTCCCCCTCCATCACCTGCGCCGGGTGGCTGCGCAGCGTCGTCAGGTACCAGACGATGTTCCAGCGCTGCTCCGGCGTGAGGCTGTTGGCGTAGCCGGCCATCTGCGTCCCCGAGATGCCGACGGAGACGATGCGGTACATCATCGCCGGGCTGACGCCCTTCATCGTCGCCTCGTCGCCGATCGCCGGCGGCCGCGGGTTGATGGCGGCGGCAGCCGGTCCATCGCCCATGCCGAGGGCACCGTGGCAGGAAGCGCAGGTCTTCTGGAAGAGCACCCCTCCGGCGGCGGCGTCCACCGGCCGGTTCGGCAGCTCGAGCGCCGCCTCGGCGCCGAGGACGCCGGCGAAATGCTGCTCGAGGGTGGCGAGCGCGGAGGGCGGGTTCTTGGCTTTCGCGGCGGCGACGATCGAGTCGAGCACCGCCCTCGCCCGTACCGCCTGATCCCCGCTCAGCCGCTGGGCCGCCGACTGGGCATCGGCGAGGAAGTCGACGGCTTCCTGGTACTCGGTGGGGTTGATGAGCCGGCCGCGGTCATCGATCCCCTTCCCGTACTCCTCGATGGCGACGCTGACGATGTTGGCGACGCGCCGCACCGGCTGCTCCTGGGCAGCGACTGGCGCCGCTCCGAGGAGGGCGAACACGAGGGCGGCGGCGATGCGGCGGAAAGGCGTTCCGGGGTTCATCGCCGAGGAAACCTATCGGGATTACCGGAGCGCGGGAAGCGGGAGGCGGGAGGCGGGAGGCGGGAGGCGTCGCACCCCTCGCCCCGACCTGACCCCGACCCCAACCGTCCGCCATCCGGGTCCGCAGTACGTCCGCAGTCCGCAGTGAATCCGCGTCCGAAATCCGCAGTACGTCCGCAGTCCGCAGTGAATCCGCGTCCGTAATCCGCGGTGCGTTCGCAGTACGCAGTACGAAGTGCGTTCGCGCTCCCGGCTCACCCCTCCAGCACGACCACCGCCACCGCGACTCTTCCCGTGTGCGTGAGCGTCACGTGCACCCTCCCCACTCCCAGCTCCGCCGCCCTCGCCTTCGCTCTCCCCGCGAGCTCGAGCGTCGGCGCCCCGTCCGCGCCGTTGCGCACCTCGATCTCCCTCCACCCCACCGCGCGCGCCAGGTCGTTCCCGGCGAGCGCCTTGAACGCCGCCTCCTTGGCGGCGAGCCGCGCGGCGAGGTGCTGTGCGGGGCGCGCGCGCGAAAGCGCGTACGCCGACTCGCCGGGGGTGAAGAGCCGCTCCAGCATCCGCTCGCCGTTCTCGTCGAGCATGCGCTCGACGCGGTCGATGTCCACCGCGTCCAGCCCGATGGCGACGATCATGGCTGCCCCTCCCCGGCGCGGGGCGCGAGCGCGGCGTCGAGCGCCGGCCAGATCGTGTCGGCGGCGGCGAAGCAGGTACGAAGCTGCGCGAGCCACGCCTGCCAGGCCGCGTCCGAGGCTTCCCCCTCCCCCTCCCCCTCCGCCTGCGCGCGCGCCGCGGGCGCGAGCTCGCCGAGCCTGACGAGCGCCGCGCGCAGCGGCTCGACGACGTCCTCGAGCTCCGCCTCGAAGGCGCGGCGCGCCGGCGGGTGCGACGCGAAGCGCTCGCCGGCGAGCTCGGTGAGGACGCGCCGGATGGCCGCGTTGAGCGACGACGCCGGAAATGCCGCCACCGCCTCGGCGCGGCTCCGTGCGCGCGCGGCGGCGCGCCGGGCCTCGAGCAGCGGCGCGAAGAAGCGCAGCGGCTCCGCCTGCCCCCGCGTGCTCCGCGCGGAGCCGACGCGTCGCAGCGAGGCCATCACCTCCGGCAGGCCGGGGAACGACTCGTCAGGCACCGCCCGTCTCCTGGCGCGGGCCGCCCGCCAGCTCCTGGTCGGAGACCGCGGCGCGCTCGCCCGTCCGCTGCTCGTAGCGGCGCACGAAGTCGGGCAGCCGCTCGGTCGTGAACCCCTCGCGCGGCAGGCCGAGGCGCCCGATCGCGCGCTCGATCGCCTCCGGCGTCCCCTCCACCTCCACGAGGTCGTCGAGGCGCGGGTAGCGCTCGAAGCGCACCGTCGCGTCGTCCAGCTCGTACTGCCAGATCTCGCGATCGATCTCCATCGTCACCTGGAAGCCGAGCTGCTCGAGCATCCGCACGAGCGCGTCCGGCTCGGTGATCCCGGTGCTCAGCTCCTCGCGCCGCTTGTAGCCGTCGTGGATCGACGTCGGTCCCTTCCAGTCGAGCGCGGCGCTCGCGCCGTCGGCATCTCGGTAGATGCGGAGCCGCAGCACCTCGTCGCGCGCGGTGAGGGCGCGGTCGGCGGTGTCGTAGCGCCGGTCCTCGAGCCGGCCGGCGAAGACGAGCGTCGCCCCCGCCCGCTCCGCGGCAGCGCGCGCCGCGGGGAGATCGGGAACGATGCTCTTCAGCTCGACCTCGATCACGCGCGTCCTCAGTCGCTGAGGATCGCCGCCAGCACGGCGTCCGTGTCCGACAGGTCGGCGAACGCCGCGTGCGCGCCGTGCGCGCGCAGCTCGTCCACGCCGTAACGCCCCGTCGCCACCCCGATCGGCTTCGCGCCCACCTCGCGGCCGCAGGTCATGTCCGCGGGCGTGTCGCCGATGACCACGATGTCGCGGCCGACCACGTCGAGGTCGAGCAGCGCGCTCGCCCGCCGCTGCGCGATCGCCGGCAGCGCGGGGCGCAGCTCGTGGTCCGAGCCGTACGCGCCCACCGCGAACAGGTCCATGTCGATGCCGACCGCCTCGAGCTTCGCGCGCGCCCCCTCGACGAGGTTGCCGGTGAGGAGCCCGAGCACGACCGCGTCGTGCGCGGCGAGCGCCTCGAGGATCTCGTGCACGCCGGGGAGGAGCCGGGGCGGGTGCGCCGGATTGCGGAGCTCCACGCGCAGCCGCTCGACGTACAGCCCGAACAGCCGCTCGAGCTGCTCGTCGATGTGCGCGTCGTCGTGGCCGACGTGGCGCATCAGCTCGCGCACGATCTGCGGGTCCGTCTTGCCGTCGAAGCGGTGGTCGGCGGGCCCGGTGGCGCCGAAGATCTCCACCAGCGCGTCCTGGATCGCGCGGCGGCCGGCGCCGTCGGTCCAGAGGAGGGTCCCGTCGATGTCGAAGAGGACGAGCTTCATGCGCGCGTGAGGAGGAGTCCGCCCATGATGCAGCCGGCGCCGAGTCCCTGCCAGAGCGTCAGCGTCTCGCCGAGCGTGACCCACGCCACGAGCACGGCGACGAGCGGCTGGAGGTTGCCGTACATCGCCGCGCGGGTCGGGCCGATCACGCGGATGCCGCGATAGTAGAAGAGATACGCGACGACGAGGGAGATGACGGAGCTGTAGAGCTCCGCGCCCCACCCGGCCGCGGGGATGGTGCTCCAGCGCGTCGCGAGGAGCGCGGGGATGGCGACGAGGACGAGGGGCACGGCGCCGCCGAGCATCGTCACCGTGGAGAGCTGCAGGCCATCGACGTCGTGCGTGTACGGCTTGAGGAGCACCGTGTACAGCGCCCAGCAGATGGCGCCGGCGAGGATGAGCAGGTCGCCGGCGAGCGACGCCTGGTGCGCGATGGTGCCGGTGTGCGTGTTGCCGAAGACGACGAGCGCGATCCCGGCGATGTTGAGGGCGATGCCGGCGACGGCGCGCCCGCCGAGGCGCTCCACGCCGCGCAGGCGGCCGCCGAGGGCGATGAACGCCGGCGACGCGGCGAGGACGAGCGCCGCGTCCCCAGCGCGCGTGCGCGCGAGCCCTTCCACGAACAGCACCTGGTAGACGCCGTTGCCGAGCGCGCCGAGCGCGAGGAGGGCGAGCGTCGTGCGCAGCGGGGGCCAGCGCAGGCGCCACACGCGGGTGATTGCGACGAGCGCGACGGCCGCGATGGCGATGCGCACGCTGTTGAACGCCAGCGGGTCTACCCCCGCGGCGCCGTAATTCACGACGGTTTTGTTCACGCCCCAGAGGCGCGCCTGCGCGACGCGCGACTGGCCCGTCAACCCCCCGCCCGGCGCCGCGGAGTCCGCGTGGCCGGGCGTCGCCGCATCCCGTACCGTCGATGCCATGCTGGAAAAGTAGACGGGGGGTGTGGACGCGTCTATGTTGCGAGGATGCAAGTCGCCTTCGCCGTCTTCGCGGACGCCGCCAATCTCTCGCAGGAAGGGAAGCTCAACATCCTTGGCGTCTTCGATGCGCTGCAGGTCTCCTCGCTCCCGGCCATGCATCCGCGCGCGCACCTCGTGGTCCACCTCAAGGGCACGGCGATGGACGTCGGCGCGCACTCGGTGCAGTTCCGCTGGCTGAATCCGCAGGGGAACGAGCTGTGGACGAGCGCGGGCGATCTCAACGTCGGCGCGCCGCCGCCGGGCGTGGCGGAGATGGACCTGCCGCTGATCGCGATGATCGACCTGCCGATGGACACCGCCGGCCGCTACATGCTCGCGATCGCGATCGACGGCAACCCGACGGTGGACGTCCCCGTGCAGGTGCGCACGGCGACCCAGATGACGACGCAGTTCCCCGGGAAGGCGCTGCTCAGCTGACGCGCCGCTAGAGCACGCGGCGCGCGGTCACGAACCGGCCCGCGAGGGCGGTCACGTACGCATCGCCGGCGTCGTCGAGCTGCTCGACGGCGTACCCACCGCGGCCGAGCGCGAGGTGGACCATGCGCCGGCCGCCGAGGGCGAGGCCGACGTGGGTGATCCGGCGGTCCTCGCGGTCGGAGAAGAAGAGCAGGTCCCCCGTGCGCGCGTCGAGCAGCGCCGCCTCCCCCGGCACGCCGCACTCCGCCTGCTGCCACGCGTCGCGCGGCAGGACGAGCCCGTGCAGCGCGTACGCGCCCTGCACCAGCCCCGAGCAGTCGGCGCCCCACGGCGTGACCCCGCCCCAGAGATAGCTCGTGCCCTCGAACAGCTCCTGCGCGCTGCGGGCGACGGCGGCGGGATCGGCGGGGAAGCGCGTCGCCAGCCGCGTGCGCTCGACCGCCTCGCCGAGCTGCACGATCTCGTCGGGGGCGAGCCAGGCGCCGAGGGGGAGCGTGCGGCGGCGGCCGGCGGCGTCGCGCGCCACGCAGCCTAACGAGACACGCACGTCGCCGCCCGGCTTCGCCGACGTCGGCACGGGGGCGAGGAACCCCTGGTGGATCCATCCTTCGTACCCGTCCGTGCCGCGGACCCGCCGCCAGTCCCCCTCCACCGCCACGACATCCACGAAGTGGCCGGCGAGCTGCTGCGAGACCTGCGGGCTCGAGATGCGCGGCTCGGCGTGCATCGGCGCGATCGGCATGCGCACCCGCGCGCGGGCGTCCGCGGGCGTGCTCATCGCGCGTCCGCCAGGCCGGGGATGCCGTCGCGCCCGAGCGCGAGCCGCACCGCGCGCTCGATCGCCGTCTCCAGCGCGCGCACCGCCAGCGCCTCCACCTGCGTCGCCCGCTCGGCGCCCACGCCCTCGCCGGCGGCACCGGTGGGCCCGAGCGCGAACACGACGTCGCCGTCGAAGCTCGTGCCCGTCGGGGTGATGCGGCGGAAGAGCGCCGCGCCCGCCGCGCGCGCGAGCGGCGTCAGCTCGACGCGCGCGAGCGGCGCGTTCGTGACCACGACGGCGAGCGTGGTGTTGCGCATCGCCGGGCTGCCGAGCGGCGCCGAGCCGGGAACTCCCCCGGCGGCGACCGCCGCCGTGTCGAGAAAGCCGCCGCGGCTGTCGCGCGCCCCGGCGAGGATCCGCCCCTCGCCGTCGCGCACGTCGCCGAGCGCGTTGACGCACGCCACCGCGCCCACGTGCGTGCCGCCGGCGCTGGCGAGCGCACACCCCAGCCCGCCCTTCATCGCCGCGCCCGGCCCCGCGATGTTGCCCACCGTCGCCCCCGTCCCGGCCCCCACCGACCCCTCGGCGATCCCGCTCGGCGACGCGGCCTCCGTCGCGGCGTACGCCATCTCCGCCGTCGGCCGCGCCGTGAAGCGGCCCAGCGGCGCGAGGTCGAAGATCACCGCCGCGGGAACGATCGGCACCACGCCGCCTGGCACCGGGAAGCCGCGGCCGCGCTCCTCCATCCAGCGCATGACCCCCGCCGCCGCGTCGAGGCCGTAGGCCGAGCCGCCGGTGAGCAGCACCGCGTCCACGCGGTCGGCGAGGTGCTCCGGCGCGAGCGTCGGCAGCTCGCGCGTACCGGTCGCGCGGCCGAAGACCGCGACCCCGCCGCGCAGCGGGCCGTCCACGCCGCGGATCACCGTCAGCCCGGTCGCGCCCTCCTCGTCCGCCGCGTGCCCCACCGCGACGCCGAGCGCGGAGAAATCGACGCTCACGTCAACGCGACTCGCCCGATGTCGGTGCTCCCGGCGCGCCCGGCGCGCCCGCTGGCGCCTGCCGCTTCGCCTCGCACGCGCGACAGCGCACGACGCCGCGCATCTCGCAGATGACGCAGATGAAGGTGCCGCAGTCCACGCACGGATAGCCTTCCGACGCCCGCTCCTCGTTCCCGCAGGCGCGGCAGGTCATGGCGTCGTGCTCCTCGAGCTTCGTCACGGGATCCTCGTTCGGGTGGGGGTCAGCGGTTCTCCAGCCCGTATTCCTTGATCTTCTTGATGAGCGTCGCGCGCGAGATGCCCAGCTCCTTCGCCGCCCGCGTGCGGTTCGCGTTGTGCGCGCGCAGCGTGCGGTCGATGTGCAGCCGCTCGACCTCGGCGAGGGTGCGCGGCTGGTGGTGCTCCACGCCGAGCCCCGACGCCTCGCGCACCTCGCCCGGCAGGTGCTCCGCCGCGATGCGCTCCTGCCCGCGCGCCATGATCATCGCGCGCTCCAGGACGTTGCGCATCTCGCGGATGTTGCCCGGCCACGCGTACTTCAGCATCCGCTCGAGCGCCTCGTCGTCCAGCTCCGTCGGCGCGTCGACGAGCGTGGGGCGCAGCTCGTCGAGCAGGTGCGCGATCAGCTCGATCAGGTCCTCCCGCGCGCGCGCCCGCACCGGCGGCAGGTTGATCGGCATGATGCTCAGGCGGTAGTAGAGGTCCTCGCGGAAGCGGCCGGCGGTCACCTCGCTGACGAGGTCCTTCCCCGTCGCGGTGATGAGCCGGACGTCCACCGACACCTCGCGCGTGCCGCCGAGGCGCCGGAAGCTCTTCCCCTCGAGGACGCGCAGGAGCTTCGGCTGGAGGTGCGAGTCGAGGTCGCCGATACCGTCGAGGAAGAGCGTGCCGCTGTCCGCCACCTCGAACAGTCCCGGCTTGTGCTGCTCCACCGTGCCGTCGCCGTTCGCGCCCGGGGCGCCGTGCTCCTGCCCGAACAGCTCCGAGTCGAGCGAACCCGCCGTGAGCGCCGCGCAGTTCACCTCGACGAACGGCTTCTCGGCGCGCGGGCTCTGCGAATGGATGTACTCCGCCACCCGCCCCTTCCCCGTCCCGCTCTCGCCGATGAGCAGGACGGTGGTGCGGTCGCTCCGCGCGAGCAGCTCGATCTGCTGCGCCAGGTCGCGCATCGGCGCCGAGGTGCCGAGGAGCGCCGACGTCGTCGCGCGCCCGCGGCGGTCGGTGAGATAGCGGTTCATCTGCCGGAGGCGCGACTTCTCGAAGGCGCGCTCGGCGGCGGCGCCGAGGTGGGCGAGCTCGATCGGCTTCGTGAGGAAGCTCTCCGCGCCCGCCTGCATCGCCTGCACGGCGAGGGCCACGTCCGCGTGGCCGGTGATCATGATCACGATCGGCCGCAGCGGGCGCACGCGCTCGAGCACGTCGAACCCCGTCATGTCGGGGAGGCGCAGGTCGAGGAGCACGAGGTCCGGCCGCGCGCGCTCCACCCACTCGACCCCCTCCGCGCCGGTGTGCGCGCGCATGACCTGGTGGCCGCCGCGCTCGAAGAAGGTGCCGAGCGCGGAGGTGATGTCGGGTTCGTCGTCGATGATCAGGACACTGGGCATCAGGAAGCAGCCTCCGCCAGCACCACGGCGGCGAGTTCGTCGAGCAGGAACGGCTTCGTCACGACCGGGCGGCCCGTGGCCGCGACGAATTCGCGAACGGGCTCGCCGTGCACGTCCCCCGTGAGGAAGACCACGCGCCGGGCGAGCGCCGGATATCGCGCCTCCAGCTCGCCGTACAGCACGTCGCCGGACATGTCCGGCATGCGGAGATCGAGCACGATCACGTCATAGGAATGGGTGGCGACGCGCTCGAGGGCTTCGTGCGCGCTGCCTGAAGTATCGACCACATGGCCGAGGGAGCGGAGAAAGGTAGCGACCGCGGCACGGATGGAGGGCTCGTCGTCCACCACGAGGACGCGGCGCCGCGGCGTCCCGGGCTCCTCCGGGGGGATGCTGGCGGACGCCGCGGCCGACGGGGCGGTGACGAGCGGCAGCTCGACGTGGAACGTCGCGCCCTGGCCGGGACGCGACTCGACGCGGATCCGGCCGCCGTGCTCGCGCACGATCCCGTCGGAGATCGACAGCCCGAGCCCCGTCCCCTGCCCCACCGGCTTCGTGGTGAAGAACGGATTGAAGATGCGCGCGAGATGGTCGGGAGCAATCCCCGGCCCGCTGTCGCCGACGAGGAGTGTCAGCGTCTGCCCGCTGCGCGAAGAGCCGACGACCACCCGCCGCTCCCCCTGCCACCCGTCGAGCGCCTGCTCGGCGTTCGTCAGGAGGTTGAGGACGACCTGCTGGAGCTGGAAGGCGTCGGCCCACGTCGTCGGCAGCATCGGGTCGAGCCGCAGCACGACGTCGATCTGGGCCACGCGCAGCGCGTACCGCCGCAGCTCGAGGGTGTCGAGCAGCACCTGATTCAGGTCGGTCGGCGCGCGCTCCGGCTGGTGCTGGCGGGCGAAGGTCAGGAGGTTCGTGACGATCTTCGCCGCGCGCTTCGCCTCCTGGTGGATCGTCTCGATCGCCGTGCGGCGCTCGGGCGGCCCGTCCGGCGCGGCGAGGAGGAGCTGCGAGAACGCCATCACCCCCGCGAGGGGGTTGTTCAGCTCGTGCGCCACGCCGCTCACGAGCTGCCCCACGGCGACGAGCTTCTCCTGCTGCACGAGCTGCTCGGTGAGGCGCTTCTCCTCGGTCACGTCGCGCACGATCCCCAGCAGTCCCACCGCCGTGCCCTGGTCCACGATCGGCGTCGTCATCACCGAGCAGCTCCGCACCTCGCCGGCCGCCGAGCGATAGCGCAGCTCCCCCCGCCGCCGCTCCCCGGCGAAGGTCCCGCGGAAGAGCTCCGCCGCCGTCGCCGCGTCGCGCGGGTCCACGAGCGCGGCGATCGGCTGGCCGACCAGCGCCTCGCGGTCGCGGCCCACCGCGCGGGCGAGCGAGCGGTTCACCGAGGTGACCCGCCCCTCCGCGTCGAGGGTGAAGATCCCGTCGGACGCGCTCTCCACGAGCTGCGCGTAGCGCGCCTCCGACTGCGCCATCGCATCGCGCGCGCGCCGCTCGTCGGTGATGTCGCGGAGCGAGGCGACGATGCCGGTCACCACGCCGGCGTCGTGCATCGGCGACGTGCTCACCGAGACGAGCCGCCGCTCGCCGTCCCCGCGCAGGAGGGTCGTCTCGTAGCGCTGCGGCTGCCCTTCGAGCGCACGGTCCTCGCGCTCGGCGATCGCCGCCCGGTCCTCGGGGGGCACGAGCTCGCGCACCGGCAGCCCGAGCGCGCCACCCGCCACGGCGAACAGCCGCTCGGCGGCGGGATTGGTGAAGACCACGCGTCGCTCGCGATCGGTGATGACGATCGCGTCGGCGGTCGTCTCCACCACGCTGCGATACCGCTCGCCGAGCGCGCGGTGCTCCTCGAACAGCCGCGCGTTGGCGACGGCGATCCCCACGTGGTCGGCGAGGCGATGGAGCACCTCGGCGTCGGCATCGACGAAGCGCGTGGGCCGGTTGATGACGGTGAGCACGCCGGTGGCGCCCTCGTTGCCGAACACCGGGACCATGATCGCGCGCCGCACCGCCGCGCCGACCACGCTCGGCTGGAACGCGGCCGGATCGGCCGCGCTGTCGTTCGAGATGACGTAGCGGGCCTCGCGGAGCGAGCGGCCCGACAGGCTGCCGTCGAGGGGCAGTCGGGTGCCGCGGGCACCCTCCGCGGTGCCGATCGCCGCCACCACGACCAGCTCCCCGCCGCGCACGAGGCTGAGGGCCGCCCCTTCGGCGCGCAGCAGCGCGACGGCGTGACGCAGGCTGAGGCGCATGACGTCGTCCAGCCGCAGCGACGCGCTCACCGCGCTGGCGATGTCGGCGAGCGCCTCGCTGCGCCGCCGCTCCGCCTCGCTCGCCGCATACAGCCGCGCGTTGCTCACGGCGGTGGCGGCGTGGGCGGCGACGGTGAGCAGCACCTCCTCGTCCTCGGCGCTGAACGGCGCGGGATCCGCGCGCCACACCGCCAGCACGGCGACGACCGCCGAGCCGGAGAGCGCCGGCACGCCGATCACCGGGTGCGGCGACGGCTCCAGCCGCTCGAGGCGCACGACCGCGCGGGCGGCCGCCACCGCCTCGCACAGCGTCTCGCACCCGGCCCACTCGTCCTGCGCCGCGTCCCTCCCGTGCTCGCGCCGCACCACCCGGTCGAGCGCGTCCGACGCGTCGCGCAGGACGACGGCGACGCCGTCGCAGTCCACGAGCCGCTCCACCTGCCAGGCGAGCTCGCGCACGATGGCACGCTCGTCGAGCGAGCGGGCGAGCGCGTTCCCCGCCTGCTGCAGGCGCTGCAGGCGTTCGGCGCGGCGCTCCGCGAGGCGGACCAGCTCCGCGCGCTCGAGGATCGACGCGACCTGCTGCGCGAACAGCTCCACCGTGCGGATGCGCGCGAGCGTGGGGCGCGACCGGTCCGTGGGATCGTCGAGCACCAGCGTGGCGATGATGCGCCCGCCGCCGTCGCGCAGGGGGACGAGGAGGAAGTCGCGCGGCGACCAGCCGCGCCGGTCGCCGGCCTCGGCATGGCTGGGGAGCGCGTCGCCGAACTCGCTCGCCGCCCACGGATCCGACGCGTCCACGTAATACGACTGGCTGACGCGCAGCGGCTCCATGTGCGCGAAGCGCCGCTGCCAGACGGCGCCGGGCGCCGCCGCCGTGCGGAGCGACCGCTCCTCCTCCGCCGTGAGCCCCGCCGTGACGATCGCCGTCGGGTTCAGCTCCGCGTCGCGCACCGCCACCACGACTCGTCCGAAGCCGATGCGCTGGATGGCGGCGACGAAGATCCGGAGCCGCGCGTCGAGCGTGCTGGCGCGGTTCACCTCGGCGAGCGCCTCGTGGAGGAGGACGAGGTGGTCGCGCTCGTGGAGGAGCTGCACCATCGCCTCGTCGGCCACGAACGGCACCCCCGCCGCGGGCACGGGCGGCGGGGCGGCGTCGTCGATGCTGGACGGCGGAATGGTCACGGGGAACGGGGGCGGGCGCCGCGCGCGGCGCTCAGTCGCGGCGCGGCACGAGCAGCCGCACGGCGCGCGGCTCGACCGTCACCTCGAACGGCGTCATGCCCAGCAGCTCCCCGTCGGCCTGGAAGGTGTGCGCGGGGTCGGTCTCGACGCGGATGTGCCGCCCGCTGTGATAGAGCATCGCGCCGTCGGACGCGAAGCGCTTGCGAAGGATGCGCCACATGATGCGGAACGCGTCGAGCAGGTTGCGCGGCGAGTAGATGCACACGTCGAGGACGCCATCGTCCGATTGGATGCCCGGGCCGAACGTGATGCGGTCGTTGAGCACCGCGCCGAAGTTCGCGACCATCACCGCCGCGGCGGCGGCGCATTCGTGGACGGTGCCGTCGACCGTCACCCGGACGCGGAAGAACTCGCGCCGGAGGACGGCCCGCAGCGCGGCCCGCGTGGCGATGATCGTGTACGCCAGTACTCCCAATCGACGCTTGAGCCAGCCCGGCGTTTCGGCCACCATCGCCGCGTCGATCCCCACCCCGGCGGCGACGGCGAAGCGGCGGCCGGAATCGAAGCGGCCGAGGTCCACCCGGAGGACGTCGCCGGCGAGGAGCTGGGGGACGGCCCGGCGGACGTCGAGGGGGATGCCGAGGGCGCGCGCGAGGAGGTTCCCCGTGCCGCCGGCGAGCACCCCGACGGCGCGCTCGGTGCCGGCGAGGGCGCCGGCCGCCTCCATCGCCGTGCCGTCCCCGCCGAGCGAGAACACGGCGTCGTACTCGCCGGCGCGAGCCGCCGCCAGCTCCGCCGCGTGCCCGGGCCGCTCGGTGAGGGCGATGTCGCAGCTCGCCCCCGCGGCGACGATCGCGTCGCGGGCAGGGACGAGCAGACGGCGCGCCCGGCGCGCCGCCGGATTCGCGATGAGCAGGACGCGACGGATCAGAAGTGCCAGGTGCGAAGGAGGGACAGCCCCCACTGGGGCGGCGTGGGCGCGAGCGTACGCATCGCGCTCACCGCGTCGGTACCGCAATAGAGAGACCGACTCGGCGGCTCGCGTCCGGCCTGCAGCGAGAAGTCCGAGCTCACGCGGTACTCCAGCTTCCCGCCGAGCGCGTCCGTGAACGTCCGGCTGCCCTGCTCCGGCGTCCCCGGCATGAAGGGGCAGAGTCCCGCGCTGAAGCTGAAGAAGAGGTTCTTCCCGACCTGCGTCTCGCCGCCGAGCCGCGCGCCGAACAGGAAGTTCTGCGCCGCCTGCATCGCGCCGCCGGAGGTGCCGGTGAAGGTCGAGGTGCTCACGTCCGCCGCCCCGAACTGCACCATGTTCACCCACGAGCCGAGCTGCTGGCGCAGGCTGCGCGCGAGCACGCTGCTCGCCGTCGGGAGGAGCACCTGCGCCGCCGTCTTCGTCACGTCCTCCTGGATCTGGAAGCTCGGCAGCCCGGTGACGAGATAGCTCACCAGGTCCGTCGGCGAGATCTCGTAGTTCTCCGTGCTGCTCAGGTCGATCACCGGGTTCGGGAAGAGCGGCCCGTGGAGGCGGACGATGACCCCGAGGTCGCGCTGGCGCGGCCGCTTCACCGTGTACAGCGCGCTGATGTCGATCATCGGGTTGTTGTCGGTGGTGCCGGCGAAGGTGATCGTCCCCTTCTGCACCTGGAACTCGCGCTGCACCGCCAGCATGTCGAGCGTGTACGTCCCCCGCTCGGCGTACAGCGTGCCGTCGAGCGCGAGCCGGTACGTCGGCGAGTCCGTGCGCCGCCCGAAGCCGCTCCGGCTCGTGCGCATCTCGTCAGGCGCGCGCGTCACGTTCAGCGACCCGGCGAGCTTGATGTCCGCCTCGCGCGAGCGCAGCCACACGTCGTCGCCCAGGTCGATCCGCACGCCGTCGAGGCGCAGGTTCTCCACGAGGCTCGGCGGCGCGTCCGGCAGCAGCGAGCGGCTGCGGAAGTCGGACGTGTCGATCAGCGACAGCGCATCCTCGCCCGAGAGGTCGGCGAGCTGCTTCGACGCCAGGTCGCGATCGGGCAGGAACAGCACGCCCCGGTCCACGCGCAGGGTGCCGCTGAGCGTCGCGGCGCTGTTGCGCCCCTGGAGCTGGAGGCCGTTGCTCCCCGTCGAGATGTCGAGGCGCGCGAGCGTCTTCTTGTCCAGCGCGTGGAAGCTGTGCGCGTCGAGGCGCAGGTCCATCAGCGGGTCGGCGCGGTTGGCGAAGCTCACGAAGCCGCGCACGCTGACGTTGTCCGCGGGCGAGCGGCCGCTCCACGCCGTGAGGCGCCGCACGACGAGGCTGTCGCGCCCGGGGATCACGCCGACGTCGGCCTGGATGCCGCGCAGGCGGATGCCGAGGTTCGGCAGGGTGAGGTCGCCGTTCGCCAGCCGCACGTCGCCGCCCATCGTCGGCCGCTGCCACGTCCCGCCGATGTCGAGGTCCGCCGTCAGCCGCCCCGAGCCGTTCTGCAGCGCGGGCGAGAAGGCCTCGAGGATCCCGAGGTCCGCGCTGTCGGCGCGGATCCATCCATGCAGCGAGTCGTCAGGCAGGCGGAAGCGGAAGGACGAGAGGTCCAGCGGCAGCGAGGCGAAGGCGCTGAGCGCCGGCGCGCCGCCGCGCAGCAGCGCGACGCTCGCATCGAAGCGGCGGTCGCGGTAGGTGCCGGTCGACGTCACCCCCTCGACGTGCATGCCGCCGAAGTGCAGGTCGCGGATGGAGGAGCGCAGCGACACCTCGGGCTGGTCGCGCGTGCCGGTGACGTGTGCCTCGAGCCGGGCGCTCCCGGCGAGGGCGCTCGGCAGCTGCGCCACGGCGCCGACATCGGCCAGCGCCACGCTGTCCGCCCGCACGTCGATCCGCACGGGACCCGTCGTCGGCACCGCCGCGCTGGCGAAGAAGCGCCCGCCGCCGTTGCTCGCCACGACGAGCGAGTCGAGCCACATCCCCGCCGAATCGGCCAGGAGGTGCATCGGCGCGGCGAGCGACCAGCGGCTGCTGTCGATCAGCGCCGTGAGCGTGGTCAGCCCGACGAGGAGGGAGTCGCTCGCCCCGCGTCGCACGTCGCCGGCGGCGACGAGCGACTGCCCGGTGCGGCTCGCGATGCCCAACGAGTAGGTCGCCGCGCGCCTGCTGGCGATGCGCAGCGTGCCGCCGATGGTGTCCACGTCCACCCCCGCCAGCTGCAGCGTGTCGAGCCGCAGCGCGAGCGTCCCCGCCGGGTTGGCGAGGACGTTCCGCAGGTCGAAGCGCCCCGAGAGGTTGTGCCCGCGATCCTTGCGGACGTACAGGTTCGTCCCGGAGAGCCATCCCGCGAGGTCGAGCGAATCGACGGTGCCGCGCGCCACGCCGCCCGCGGCGAGGGTGCCGCTCAACGAGTCGGCCGTCGTGCCGTCGTCCGCCAGCGCGGCCGCCCGCGCCCCGGCGCGCCCGATGAAGCGCCGCAGCCCGCCGAGCGAGTCCACGCTGACCGTGAAGCGCAGCGAGTCCGACGGACCGTGCGGCAGCCCGAGGCCGCCCGCCGCCGTCAGCGACGCCGCCGCCGTCTCGACGCGGAGCGAGTCCACGCGCAGGCGCCCGTCGGCGAAGTGCACCTGCGCCCGCGAGGGGAAGATGCGGATGCTGTCGAGCTCCGACCGGTCGAGCTGCACGAACGCGCTCCCCTGCAGGTTGGCGAGCGAGTCGCCCGCCAGGTCGACGTCGTAGCGGCCGTTCAGGTTCGACACCGGCAGCGACGCGGAGCCGAGGAGCTGCGTGGCGTCGATCGCCGAGAAGGTCCCGGTGCCGCGCGCCACGACGGTCGGCGTGTCGACGTCCACCAGCCCCTTGAAGCTGAGCGCGCCCATGGCGCCCTGGAGCGCCGCGTCGAGCTGCAGGTCGGAGATCGTCCCCTTCGCCTGGATCGGGCCGCTCACCGTGCCCCGGAAGGGCAGCGCCGGGTACGACCGCGCCAGCGTCGTCAGCGAGAGCGGCTGCGCGACGAGATCGAGGTCGTAGGTCATGTACTTCTCGCCCCACGTCACCCGGCCGTTCCCCGTCACGCGCGACGGCTCCCCCGGCCCGTCCCGATGCACGACGTCGGCGTTCGCGAAGCGCAGGTCGAGCCACGACGAGTCGAGCTGCGCGGTGCCGGCGATCGTGCCGCCCAGCCGCGGGAAGTCGGGGAACAGGTACTCGATCGACCGCATGTCGAGCGACTGGACGTTCGCGTCGAAGTGATGGAAGGCGGTGACCGCCGGCTCGAGGATGTCCAGCTCGCCCTTTCCGCCGAAGCGCGAGACGGCGCCGCGCACGTGCGGGTCGTGCCAGGTCGCCTCCGCCTCGTCGACGACGAAGTGATTCAGCTCGCCGCCGCGCCCCTGCACGTTGCCGTAGAGCTGCCCGCGCCAGTCGACGGGGAAGGGCTTGCCGTTGAGCACGCGCAGCAGGTCGAAGTCCATCGGCTGCGCATCCATCTTCACGTCCTTCACGATGAGCACCGGCCCACCCACCCCGAAGGTCATGTCGCCCTTCAGGTGCGACCCCGTGCTCCGCACGTCCATGTCGTCGAGCACGTAGTCGATGATCCGTGGATCCTTCTCGCTGTGGATCCGCACGTTGACCGTGCCGCCTCCCGCCGTCGGCAGCGTCGGGTAGACCCACGCCACGTCCTTCAGCGACACGGAGTCGCCGCGCACCGCGATGTCGAAGCGGATCGGCAGGTCGCTCCCCCACCAGATCTTGCCGCGCGCGCTCCCCGTGGACGCCGGCAGGTCGAAGTGCGGCGCGTCCACCCAGATCGAGTCGCCGCGGTTCTGCATCACGGCGACCACGTCATGGAAGTCGAAGGGGGGATCGCTCTCCTTCACCGTCAGCGAGTCGATCCGGAACAGCCGGCCGAAGCGGTCGCTGTCCGGGTCGGCGATGCGCATGTGCGACGCGAAGGCATTGCCCTGCGTCCAGCGCCAGGTGCGCGCGTACGCCGGCTTCCCGTCGTCCACGATCGGGCGGATCTCCTTGTCCGCGCGCGTCGTGTTGTACCGGATCGCGCTGTCGAGCTTCGCCCCGTGCAGCGAATCGTCGGGGTGCCACGGCAACTGGAGGACGAACCGGCCGTGGGTCACGTGCACCGAGTCGAGGACGACGAAGTCGCCGAAGCTGCGCCCCGGCGTCTTCGGCCCCTTCTTCTGCGGCTCGTAGCTCTTGAAGATCTCCTTGAAGTTCCAGCGGCCGTTCTCGTGCTCGCGCAGGTAGACCTGCGGGTGCGCGACGTCGATCCGGCGGATCCAGATGCGCTTGTCGATCAGGTCGCGCGGATCGTAGACGACCGTCGTCCGCCCCGCCGACACGAAGAGCGAGTCGTCGTCGACATCGCGGATGGCGATCGAGTCGATCGTCACGCCGGTCAGCAGGTTCCCGCTGATCCGGCCGAGATAGACCTTGCCGCGCATCCCGCGCTTGAGCTGCGCCTGGACGAAGCGGCGGATCTGCTCGTGGCCGAAGTCGGTGCGCGTCACGACGAGCCCCGTGAACACTGCCACGAGGCCCAGGGCGAGAAGCACGCACGCGCTGACGAGCGCCACGAGGCGACGACGCTTCATCCGCTAGAAATCGGTCCCGATCGAGATCGTGAAGGTGAGCTTTCTGAGAAAGTTGTTGCGCTGCGCCGGCGCGAAGTTCGCCGGGCAGGTGGCGTTCTGGTCGAGCGGCTTGTACACCTGGATCGTTCGGCCGTCGGGTGCCGTGACGGACGTCCTCACCACCTCGCTCGCGAGGCTGTTCCCGGGGCTCACGCAGTAGAGGGGGAACGCGTACCCCGTGTTCGGATCGAAGCCCATGTTGTAGTACACGGGCCCGTCCGGCTGCCGGTACGGGTTGTACCCCACATTGACCTGAATGGGCCCAACCGGTGAGAAGTAGCGTACGCCGACGCCGGGCGTCCACTTGAGATTCGAGAAGCCGAGGTACGGCGTTCCCGGATCGCGGTTCCAGACTTCCCCGGCGTCGGTGAAGAACGTGTACTGCAGGAGCTGCGGGAAGAACACGTCCCGGACGCGGTACTCGAGGTTCATCACGAACAGCGAGTTGCCGCCCACCGGGATCACGCGGTCCACCTGGGCGCTGTGGATGCGGAAGAAGGCGGTGTCCGGCGTCAGGATGGGGCCGCCGTGGAGCGGGACCGTGTCGATCGCCGACGCCAGGTACACGAGCTTGCCGAGCTCGTTCTGCTGAAAGCCACGGACGCTGTTCGCGCCGCCGGCGTACAGCCGCTCCTGGGGCGGCGGCAGCCGCGCCCCGTTGGCCCCCGAGCTGGTCCCGCCGCCGATGATCCCGCCACGCAGGCGGATCGCCGCCACCTTCGTCCCGCCGAGGCCGAAGTACCAGCTCCCGTCGAGCACCGCCTTGTTGAAGGTGAGCTGGCGATCGGATCCGATCAGCGTCGACGAGCTCCGCACTTCGGCGCGGATCACGTTCCCCTGCGTCGGGTCGATCGTGCTGTTCGTCCGCACGCGAGTGAGCGCGACGCTGGCGATCGCCAGCCGGCGCGTCTGGCTGACCTCCGCCTGCGACTCCGGATCGCATCGGCGGAAGACGGCGCAGAGGAGCGCCGTGGACGCCTCCGTCTTGCCAACCTCCAGCGTGTAGCCTACGCGGAGCGGAGTCTGGCGCCGGCCGAGGTTCTTCGTCAGCGAGGCATCGCCACCGATCAGCGTCGTGCGGAGGTACGCCAGGTACTCGCCGCGCCGCTCGGTGTAGACGGAGAGGGCGGGGATCGCGCTCGTCCCGAACAGCGCCGGCTGGGTGAGGGCGGCGCCACCGTAGTAGTTCAGCACCTGGCTGAACGGATCCTGCTCGAGGTCCTTGTAGCAGAGCGGCCCGACCTTCCGCGTCCCCGTCTGCTGGCGCTCCTTCCACGTCCCGTACCCGATCTTCGAGAGCTGTCCGGTGAGCTGGAGCCGCTTGGCCTGCCGCAGAAAGTTCTTGTCGGTGTAGACGGCGCGCGTACGGAAGCAGTCGAGAGTGGCCCAGCCGACCTCGGTGTCCAGCTCGCGCATGTAGTCCTCGAGCAGGTTCACGTCGAGATCGACGATGCTGTCGCCCGGCGGCTGCAGGCTGTCGGGCACGGGCGCGACCTCGACGTGCCGGTAGGCGCCGGTCTGGTAGAGGTTCCGCTGCGCCGCGATGAGCTGGTGCTCCCGGTACAGCCCGCCCGTCCGGAGGCCGAGCAGCTTCCGCACGACCGTGCTGTCGATCTGCAGCGGCTTGTCGGGGGCGACGGGCAGCGCGTGCACCTCGAGCTTTCCGTACCGCGCCCGCGTACCGGGCACCGCCACCAGCGACACGTGCGCGCGCAGCGAATCCGTGCGCACGTCGTAGTTGCGCAGCACGTCGGCGTGGGGGTAGCCGTCGTTCTGCAGCCGATCCACGATGGAGTCGGCGACGGCGTTGAAGCGGATCACGTCGAAGGGCCGCCCGATCCCGAGGTCGAGCCCCTTCACGATGTCGTGCCGGTTGGGCACGGAGTCGAGGCCGGTGATGCTCGCCGCGTCGACGATGATCGGCTTCCCCTCGTCGATGACGAAGGTGACCTTCACCGCGTCGCGCCCCTCCGGGGTCACCAGCGTGTCGACCTTCGCGCTGTAGTACCCCGCGTTGCGATAGACCAGCTTCAGGCGGTAGACGTCGCGCGGCAGCTCCGCGTTGTCGAGGCAGCGCTTCGTGCCGAAGAAGTGGAGGTGACGCCGCGCCCAGGAGGAGGCGGTCGTGTTCACGCGCGTGGCCAGCTCGTTCGACGAGAAGGCGTGGTTGCCGCGGAACTCCAGGCCGACGACTTCCTTGTCGCCGGGATCGCAGGCGACGCTCTGGGCGTGCGCGAGAGCGGGAACGACGAGGACGAGGAGCGCGAGCGCGAGTCGGCGCGCGCCGAGCCGCGGGGGCGTGGCGGGCATCAGGCGGCGAGGTCCACGCCGCCGGTGGCGAGCGGCTCGCTCACGGCGAGCCGCCGCCTATCGACATGCTTCGATCCCGCGCCCTCCGGGCACGGATCGCTCTTTGCAGCCATTTCCAACCTCGATCACGGCCGGCGAGGAATCAGCGGGTGATGTCGTCGGCGCTCCAACTCGCCCGCCGGGGTAGACGACGGGGTTCCGCGCACGGCGCGCGCGGCTTTCCACGGTATTTGACGCTTCACGGCGGGATCGGGTAAGTTCTCGCGCTCCTTGGTTTTCGTCAACTTCTCCAGCATGCGACGACTCCTCCCGCTCCTCCTCCTCGCGGCCGCCTGCCGCGGAGGCGCATCCGGCCCGTCCCGCAACACGCTCATCGACTCCCGAGACACCTACGACCCCCGCTCCCTCGACCCGGCGCTCTCCACGGACGTGCCGACGGGACGGGCGGTCGGCTACGTCTTCGATGGGCTCACACGGTTCACGCCGGACGCCCACGTCGAGCCCGCGCTCGCCACGCGCTGGGAGGTCTCGGCCGACGGCCTGACCTACACCTTTCACCTGCGGCCGGGCGTGAAGTTCCAGGACGGGACCCCGCTCTCCGCCCGCCAGGTGATCCACAGCTTCGAGCGGGCCCTCAGCCCCTCCACGCACGGGCGCGGCGAGCCGCTCTACCCGATCAGGGGGGCGCGCGAGTACGCCGCGGGCTCGGCGAAGTCCATCGCCGGGCTCGCGGCGCCGAACGACAGCACCGTCGTCATCACCCTCGCCGCGCCCAACGCGATCTTCACCAAGATGCTCGCGATGCCGGTGGCGTCGATCGTCCCCGACAGCACGCCGGCCAACTTCGGCGAGCACCCGGTGGGCACCGGGCCGTGGAAGCTCGTGCAGTGGCGGCACGACGACTACCTCCTCTTCTCGCGCAACCCGTCCTACTGGGGCGGCGCGCCGAAGATGGATTCGCTGCGCGCCCGCATCATCGCCGAGCCGAGCACCGCGGTCGCCGAGTTCGAGAGCGGCAACGTCGACGTGCTCCTCGTCCCCCCCGAGGAGGTCGCGCGCTGGCGCTCGGACCCGAACCGGAAGAAGTACCTCGAGCCGACGCCCGCGCTGGAGCTGGTGTACATCGCGATGAACACCACGCGCGGGCCGCTGAAGGACGTCCGCGTGCGCCAGGCCATCAACCACGCCATCGACTCGAAGGCGATCGTGGAGAAGCTGCTGAGCGGCGCCGCGACGCAGGCGGCCGGGGTGATCCCGCCCGCGCTCGGCGGCTACGACAGCACGCGCACGCCCTACAGCTACGACCCGGCGCTGGCAAAGCAGCTCCTCGCCCAGGCGGGCTACCCCAACGGGATCGACGTCGAGCTCTGGACGCCGACCACGCCGATCTACGTCCGCATCGCCGAGACCGTGCAGGGCTACCTCCGGGCCGCCGGCATCCGCGCCACGATCGTCCAGCGCGAGTCGGCCGCCTCGCGCGAGGCGGCGCGGAAGGGACAGACGGACATGATCATCAAGGATTGGTACGCCGACTATCCGGACGCGGAGAACTTCCTGTACTACCTGCTCGGCAGCTCGAACGCCGGCGTCGGCGGCAACGTCTCGTTCTACAGGAATCCGGCGTTCGACGCGCTCATCGCGCGGTCGCGCGCGGAGCAGGACGAGGCGAAGCGCAACGCGCTCTATCGTCAGGCGGATTCGATCGCCTTCCACGACGCGCCGATGGTCTTCCTCTATTTCGCCGACGACGAGTACGCGCTCCAGCCCTGGCTGAAGGACTTCCATCCGCCGGTGATCTTCAACGGCGAGAAGTGGCTGACCGCGGTGATCGACACGAGCCGGAGCGCCCGCGGGAAGTGACCAGCTTCATCCTCCGCCGGCTCCTCCTCGCCATCCCGACGCTCTTCGGCGTCCTCGTCGTCGCCTTCCTCCTCCTGTATGTGGCGCCGGGCGATCCGGTGACCGCGATGATCGGCGAGCGGGCGGACCCGGAGACGATCGCCCGCCTGCGCGCCGAGCTGCACCTCGACGATCCCCTCCCGGTGCGCTTCGGCCACTACGCGGCGAACGTGCTGCGCGGAGACCTCGGCCGCTCGTACATCACCGACCAGCCGATCAGCCACGAGATCGCCGAGCGCTTCCCGAAGACGCTGGAGCTGGCGGTGGCGGCGATGGTGCTCGCGACGTTCGTCGGTATCTCGCTCGGCGTGCTGAGCGCGCGCAACCCCGGCGGCTGGATCGACCGCTTCGCCCTCGGCCTCGCGTACCTGGGCATCTCCTTCCCCGTGTACTGGGTGGGGCTGCTGCTCATCCTGCTCTTCGCCGTGGGACTGCGCTGGTTCCCGCCGAGCGGCTACGGCGGGTTCGCGTTCCTCGTGCTGCCCGCGCTCACCCTCGGCATGCGGTCGATCGCCTTCCAGGCGCGGATGACCCGGTCGGCGATGCTGGAATCGTTGGGCGCGGACTACGTGCGGACGGCGCGGGCCAAGGGGCTGAGCGAGTGGATCGTCACCGGGCGGCACGCGCTGCGCAACGCGCTCATCCCGCTGATCACGATCATCGGCCTCGACTTCGGCTCGTACCTCACCGGCAGCATCCTGACGGAGACGGTGTTCTCGTGGCCGGGGCTGGGGCGCTACGTCGTGAACGCCATCGCCCGGCGCGACCTGCCGGCGATCCAGGGCTCGGTGCTCTTCCTGAGCGCGGTGTTCGTGCTCGTGAACCTGCTGACCGACCTGGCGTACGCGGAGGCGGATCCGCGGGTGGCCTACTGACGACAGGCCGGAGGCGCGCGGAACGACGTCATCGGTGGTTCGTGGTTGGTCATTGGCACGCCGCTCCGGACGCCAGCGGATGCATGCCGAGCGGCTCGCCAACAACAACGAACCAGCGACCAATCACGTCTTCGCGAGCGCCTCAGCCCGGAGCCCGGTATCCGTCCGGGTGCCTCCTCCCGAGCTTCTCCTGGTTCGCCGCGGCGACCTCCTCGAGCGTCGTGCCTAACGACTCGGCGGTCGTCGCCAGGCACCAGAGGACGTCGCCGAGCTCCTCGACCAGCCGCTCGCGCGGGGTCTCGCGCTGCTGGAAGAGCCGCTTCCGCACGAGCCCGAGCACCTCGCCCGCCTCCTCCGCCAGCCCGGCGGCCGCGTCGAGCAGCCGCTCGTCGGGCCCGAGCGCCGGGTTGACCGTGCGCCGCGCGGCGCGCTGGTAGTCGTCGAAGGTCATCGCGGGAGGCGGGAGGCGGGAGGCGGGAGGCGGGAGGCGGGAGGCGGGAGGCGGGAGGCGGCGGGGGGACGAGGGACGAGGGACGCGCGACAGCGTCATTGGTCCGTCGTCGTTGGTCGTTGGCGAGCCGCTCGGGATGCATCCGACGGCGTCCCGAGCGGATCGCCAATGACGTATGACCAACGACCAATGACGTCGTTGCGCCTCCCGCCTCCCCCCTCCCGCCTCCCGCTAGTCATCTTTTTGTCCAAACAACGCCATGTTCGAGCTGTGCCCCGGCGCGACCTTCTTCTCCGGGTAGATCCAGTGCACCGCCTGGTTCACGGCCGTCGCCGCCTCGCCGAAGCCGGTGGCGATCAGCTTGAGCTTCCCCGGGTAGGTCGTGATGTCGCCCGCTGCGTAGATGCCGGGGCGGCCGGTCTCCATCGTGCTCGTCACCACGACCTCGTCCTTCTCGAAGTTCAGCCCCCAGTCGGCGATCGCCCCCATGTCGCTGACGAAGCCGAGCATCGGCAGGACCACGTCCGCCTCCACCTCGCGCGTACTCTTCGCCTTGATGTCGCGCAGCACGAGGTGCGTGAAGCGCTCGTCGCCATCGCGGCAGAGGATGTCGTTCAGCTCGTGGAAGGTGTAGAGCGCCGCCTGGCCGCCCTCCACGGCGGCGCGGAACTGCGCGACCGTCGCGTCGTGCGCCCGGAAGCGATCGCTGCGATGCACGATCGTCACCCGCGCGGCGCGGTCGAGGAGCTGCGTCCCCCAGTCGAACGCCGAGTCGCCGCCACCGATGATGACCACGCGCCGCCCGCGGAACTCGTCGGGATCGGTCACCACGTCGTAGACGCCGCGTCCGTACCACGGCTCGGCGCACGCCTGCGGCAGCCGCCGCGGCGAGAACGCGCCGATGCCCGCCGCGATCACGATCGCGCGCGTGGGGAAGCGGTCCCGGTCCGTGACGAGGACGAAGCCATCGCCGTCTTGTTCGAGACCGACGACGCGCTGGCCGAGATGGATCGGCGCGCCGAACTGAGTGGCCTGCTGGACGAGGGCGCGCACCAGCTCCTTCGCGGGCACCTTCGGGAAGCCGGCGACGTCGAAGATGAACTTCTCCGGGTAGAGGGCGGCGAGCTGGCCGCCCGCCTCGGGGAGCGCGTCGACGACCTGCGCCGACACGCCGCGCATCCCGGCGTAGAAGAGCGCGAAGAGCCCCGCGGGCCCTCCGCCGATGATCGTGATGTCCTTGGCAGCCTGAGTCATTCCTTAACGTTCGCAGCCGACACTTCACGAAACAAGCCGAGGGGACCCGTCTCTCGTCCCTCGTCCCGCGCCTCCCGCCTCCCGCCTCCCGCCTCCCGCGATGGATCCCCTCCTCGAATACGCCGGCCAGTTCCGCCTCGTCAGGAAGATCGCCGAGGGGGGGATGGCCACCGTCTACGAGGCGCACCTGCTCGGGCCCGCCGGCTTCGCCAAGCGCATCGCGCTCAAGGTCATCCACCCGCACTACGCCCGCCGCCCGGAGTTCCTCCAGCTCTTCATCGACGAGGCGAAGCTCGTCGCGAACCTCCTGCACGGCAACATCGTGCAGATCTACCTGCTCGGCGAGGTGAACGGCGGGTACTTCATCGCCATGGAGTTCATCCAGGGGACGACGCTGCGCAACATCATCGAGCGGCACCACGAGGTCGGGATCGCGATCCCGCCGGCGCTCGCCGCGTACATCGTGAGCCGTGTGTGCCGCGCCCTCGACTTCGCGCACAACTTCGTCTCCGCCGACGGCCGGCGGCTCGACATCGTGCACCGCGACGTCTCGCCCGGGAACGTCATGGCCACCTGGGACGGCCACATCAAGCTCGCCGACTTCGGGATCGCCATGGCGAAGACCTCCGTCGATCCCGCCACCGATGGACAGATGCGCATGGGCAAGAAGCACTACATGAGCCCGGAGCAGCTCCTCGGCCTCCAGGTGGACGCGCGCAGCGACATCTTCGCGCTCGGCGTGGTGCTCTACGAGCTGCTCTCGCTCGAGCCGCTCTTCCGCGAGGACGACACCGCGCTCGCCGTCGAGGAGGTCGCGGTGCGCGCGCTCCCCGACCTGCGGCAGCGCGTCTCCGATCTGGACCGGGAGCTCGAGCACATCATCAACGTCGCCCTCGATCGCGATCCGGCGCGACGGTGGACGGCCGCGGCGATGGGGCGCGCGCTCGACGACTGGATCCGCGACCAGCACGTCGCCGCCTCCCCCGATCGGCTCCAGGCACACCTCGCGCAGCTCTTCCCCGCCAGCTACCAGCCGCCGACCCGCGCCGACGACGAGCCGACCTCGTTCTCCAACCTGAAGAGCGCGATCAGGCGGCGTCCGGCGGGGCTGCTCTCGCGCCTCTTCGGCGCATAGCCGCTGCCGAGCGGGCGCGATAGGTTCTCCCTCCATGCGCATCTATACACGAACCGGGGACAGGGGCGACACGGGTCTCTTCGGCGGCGGACGCGTGCCGAAGAGCCATCCGCGCGTCGAGGCGTACGGCGCGGTGGACGAGCTGAATGCGGCGATCGGCCTCGCGCGCTCGATCGAGATGATGCCGCGCATCGACGAGGTGCTCGTGCCGATCCAGCGCGACCTGTTCGCGATCGGCGCGCTGCTCGCCACCCCCGACGCGGACAAGATGAAGCAGCACCTCGAGAAGGCGCGCATCGACGACGCGCGCATCGAGCAGCTCGAGCGCGCGATCGACGAGGGGGACGACGAGCTGGAACCGCTCCGCTCCTTCATCCTCCCCGGCGGCACGCCCAAGTCCGCCGCGCTGCACGTGGCGCGCACCGTCTGCCGGCGCGCCGAGCGGCGCGTCGTCGAGCTGCAGCGCGACACGGCGATCCCGGGGCTCGCCGTCGTCTACCTGAACCGGCTCTCCGACCTGCTCTTCACCCTGGCGCGCGTGGCCAACCGGCGCGCGGGCGCCGGCGAGGTCACCTGGTGATGGCGCGCCCGCGAGGTCGCACGCGATGACGCCCGTGTCCCACGAGGTCGTGCTGCCGACGTACACCGTCTCGATCGGCCGCGGGCTGCTCGACGCGCTCGGCGACATTGTCCGCGCCGCCGCGCCGGCGTACCGCTACGCGGTCGTCACGGACACGAACGTCGGGCCGCTCTACGCCGACCGCGTCACCCGTGCGCTCGGCGGCGACCGCGCGCGCGTCTTCACCATCACCGCGGGCGAGGCCTTCAAGACGCGCGAGACGTGGGCGGCGCTCACCGACGCGATCCTCGCCGCCGGCCACGGGCGCGACACCACGATCGTCGCCCTCGGCGGCGGCGTCGTCGGCGACCTCGCCGGATTCGCCGCCGCCACGTTCATGCGCGGCATCCCCTTCGTCCAGGTCCCGACGTCGCTGCTCGCGATGGTGGACGCGTCGATCGGCGGGAAGACGGGCGTGGACACGCCGGCGGGCAAGAACCTCGTCGGCGCCTTCCACCAGCCGGCGGCGGTGGTCGCCGACCCGAGCGTCCTCGAGACGCTCCCGCGCGAGCACCTGGGCGCCGGCCTCGCCGAGGCGATCAAGCACGGCGTCGTCGCCGACGCGGACCATTTCGCCGCCGTCGCCGACATCGCGCCGGCGATCGTCGGCGGCTCGGCGCGGCACGCGACCGCGGTCATCGCCCGCAGCATCGAGATCAAGGCCGACGTCGTCCGCCGCGACGAGCGCGAGGGCGGGCTGCGCAAGATCCTGAACTTCGGCCACACCATCGGCCACGCCATCGAGCTGCAGAGCGGCTACCGCATGCTGCACGGGCAGGCGGTCGCTGCGGGGATGGTGCTCGAGACGCGCCTCGCCGAGCGGCTCGGGATCGCCGAGCCGGGGACCGCCGACCGCGTGCGCCAGGCCGTCCACCGCGCCGCGCTGCCGAGCGAGCGCCCGCGGGAGCAGCGCGCCGAGGAGGTGCTGGCCGCGACGCGCACCGACAAGAAGGTCCGCGGCGGGGTCGTCGAGTACGCGCTCCCCGAACGCGTCGGGGCGATGTCGGGTGCGGATCGCGGGTGGGTGATCGGGGTGGCGGACGAGGCGGTGCTGGAGGTCCTCCGGTGACGTGCGGTCGCCGGTGGGCCATGGCGGCCCTCGTGTGTGCGCTGGCGGCGTGCTCGTCGAACGAGCGCCGGCCGCTGCGGTATCCGCCCGTGGTCGTCGAGGCGCCGCTGGAGCTCGCACCGGTGGTCGTGCGCGGCGCGAGCCGGTCGTGGGCCAGGGATTCCGCGGGGCCGCCGCGCTACGGCGATCCGGTGCCCGTGCGCGTCACCATGTACTGCCTCACCGGCACCACGCGCCGCGGCCGCTACGTGCGCCCGGGGATCGTCGCGGCGGACCCGCGCTACTTCCCCCTCGCGCGCTACATCGAGCTGTACGCGGGCGGGGAGTACCTCGGCCGCTTCCTGGTGGACGATACCGGCAAGCGGATCAAGGGCGCCCGCATCGACGTCTGGACGCCCGCCTGCCACGAGGCGCGGCGCTTCGGCATCCGACGCGGGACGGCGGTGCTCGTGCCACGGCCACAGCGGGAGCCGGCCATCGTGCTCGCGGGCGCGGCCATCCCGCCGAAGGATCGCGCCGCCGATCATCGCTGAGGTAGGCGCGGGCCCGTGTACGGCCGCGGCTGGCCCTACACTTGCCCCAGACTGGACGGACCGAACCGGCACCCGCTCATGTCATCGTTCGCGACGTACCTCATCGGCTTCATCGTCCTGATCATCGGGCTCTCCTTCGCCGCCTACCTGCTCAACGTGCCCGGCACGTGGATCGCGGTCGGCGTCATCGTCCTGCTCGGGATCGGGATCCTCATGGCCACCAACCGCACCAAGCCGCGCGACCCGCCGGCGCCACCGCCGTCGCGCCCCCCCGCGGTCTGACCCAGGCCGGATCCGGGGAGGCTGATGGTCGTGCCCGCCAGCGCCGTTCGGCTTCACGCCGGACGGCGCGCGAATTTTCAGGGATTTCCCGAGTAACCTGCAAGCGGCTGTCAAATCAACAGATAGACGCCCCGATCGGCCCTTGGCGGCCAATATGGCGGAAATTTCTGTTGACGCTTTGGTACCCTCACATTATCGTGGCGCTCCCTGCAAGTCGCCGCGAGCCCACGAGTGCTCGCTCCAGCCAACCGCATTGGTAAGGGGCGTGTATGGAGCAAGTGACCGAAACCAGGTCCGCCAAAGGGTACTTTCGCTCTTCTCCCTCCACCGCTTTCGACCAGTACCTGCAGGATATCCAGAAGCTGCCGCTGATCACGGACCCCGAGGAGGAACGTCGTTTGGCACGACGGGCCCAGCGGGGCGATAGCCAGGCCGCCGAGCGGCTGGTGACGGCGAATCTCCGCTTCGTGATCTCGTACGTGAAGAAGTACCAGGGTCACGGGCTGGATTTGTCCGAACTTGTTGCAATTGGCAACGAGGGGCTGCTGAAGGCCGTCCGAAAGTTCGATCCGGACCAGGGCGTGAAGTTCATCTCCTACGCCGTGTGGTGGGTCCGGCAGGCGGTCCTGAAGGCGCTCGCCGAGCAGACGCGCTCGGTGCGCATCCCGCTCAACCAGAACTCGCAGCTCATTCGCCTCGCCCGCGCCGAGACGATCCTGGCGCAGGTGCTGAAGCGCGATCCCACCGAAGACGAGATCAGCCGGCTGCTCGAGGAGACGCCCGAGCAGATCCGCGCCGCGAAGCAGATGTCGGCGGCCGAAGTCTCGCTTGACGCCCCGATCGACCGCTCGGATCGTGAAGCTTCCACCCTCGGCGAGCGGTTCGCCGGCGTGGATGGCAGCGATATCGAGGAGGTCACCGACTACAAGCTCATGCGCGAGTTCATCGACCGCGTCTTCAAGAAGTACCTGACGCCGCGCGAGCGTAAGATCCTGTACCTCTACTACGGCCTCGACGAGGGCGCGGAGGCGATGACCCTCGAGCGCATCGGTGCCCTGATGGGCGTGACGCGCGAGCGCATCCGCCAGATCCGCGAGCGCGCGTTCGAGAAGCTGCGCGAGTCGCCGGACGGCCGGGCCCTGGCCGGATTCTGGGCGGCCTGATCCGAACGGTTCACGAGGTATGAAGTAGAAGGGGGACGGCAAACGCCGTCCCCCTTCGCGCGTCTATAGGGCGAGCCGCCGTGACCCGCGGCTCGCGCGCAAGGTACTCTGTCTGTGCCCTCCTGACGTCCCCCGCTACAAAGCATGGCCGAGCACGCCGCAGTCTTCATCGATCAGACCGGGAAGCGCTGGCGCCGGATCCGGCGCGCCGCGCTCGCGGTCGGCATCATCACGACCGTGCTCGGGCTCGTCCTGGCGATCGGCATCCTCGCGCCCCCCATCCTCCCCGAGCTGCATCCGGCGAACGCGATCCTGCGCAAGCCGGCGACCACGAAGATGCAGCGGGAGCGCAACTACTGGCACCGGAAGTTCTTCGAGGCCGCGCGGCACAGCCCCATCCCGAAGTCGCGCCGCCCCGACCTGATCCCGATCCGCCCCGTCGCCAGCGACAAGCCCACCCCGCGCGACAAGCCGATCGTCGCCGGCTTCTACGTGAACTGGGACGACAACTCGCGCGCGTCGCTCCAGACGAACCTGAAGAAGATGGACTGGGTGGTGCTGGAGTGGGCCTTCGTCGCGCCGGGCGGCGATTCGCTCCAGCTCAGCGTCGACCCCAAGGTGCTGCAGCTCGTGCGCACCCTGCCCCCGGAGTCGCAGCCGAAGCTGCTCGTCATGGTCAGCAACTTCGACACGACGCAGAAGGGCTTCCGGGCGCCGACGCTGCGCAACCTCCTGACCCGCCCCGCGGCCCGCGCGCGCGCGATCGCGCAGCTCTCCGCCCTGATGAAGTATCCGTACAACCTCTCGGGCGTGGTCGTCGACTTCGAGGACGTCCCCGGGCTGGAGGGGGCGGCGCTCCAGTTCACGGCGCAGCTCCACGCCGCGCTGGCGCCGATGCGGAAGATCACCGCCGAGGCGGTGCCGTCGTACGCGAGCGAACGGGAGCTGCGCGCCCTCGTCCCGGTCACGGACGCGCTCTTCGTGATGCTCTTCGACGAGCACTATGGCGCGAGCTCGCCCGGACCGATCGCCAGCCAGCAGTTCTACGAGCAGCGCGCGCGGGCCATCGCCCGCGTCGTGCCGCCGCGGAAGATGATCCTCATGCTCGGCGCGTACGGCTACGACTGGAACGACCTGCCCCCCGCGCCGGGCCAGGCGAAGCAGGCCGAGGAGCGCACCTTCCAGGACGTCGTGACGGCGCTGCGCGACAGCGGCGCGGTGATGCACTTCGACCCGGCGTCGCTCAATCCGTACATCACGTACTCGAGCCCCGACTCGACGGACCACATCGTGTGGTTCCTCGACGGCGTGACGGCGTACAACGAGATGAAGTTCGCCGAGCAGATCGGCGCGGCCGGGAGCGCCGTCTGGCGGCTCGGCTCCGAGGACCCGTCCATGTGGCGCGCGGTGGACGAGGACGGCAATCTCAACACGCCGGACAGCCTCGGCGTCGTGCCGCCCAGCTACTACCCGGAGATCGAGTCGAACGGCGAGATCCTGCGCGTGCGCGCGCGCCCGACGAGCGGCACGCGGCGCGTGCACGTGGACACCGCGACCGGGCTCGTGACGAACGAGGTGTTCACGTCGTACTCGACGCCGTACATCGTCCAGCGGTACGGCGTCCAGGAGGAGCATCCGCACTGGGTCGCGCTGACCTTCGACGACGGTCCGAGCGACTGGACCGGCGCGATCCTCGACACGCTCGCTTCGCGCGGGGTGAAGGCGACGTTCTTCGTCATCGGGCAGAACGTCGAGACGCGCGCGAAGGTGCTGCGGCGCGAGTACAGCGAAGGGCACGAGATCGGGAACCACACCTGGTCGCACCCGAACCTCGGCCTGACGAGCAACGTCGTCACGCGGATGGAGATCGACGCGAACGAACGGCTCATCGAGGCGCTCATCAACCGCCGCACGGCGCTCTTCCGGCCGCCCTACTTCGGCGACGCCGAGCCCACGTCGTCGAGCGAGCTGGTGCCGATCGCGATCGCGTCGGAGAAGAACTACCTCACCGTCGGCCTGCACGTGGACGCCGAGGACTGGCGCGATCCGCCAGTGGACTCGATCGTCGCCTACGTGCTCGAGGCGCGGCCGCTCCCCGGCACGGCCGACTCGCTGGCCACGTGCCGCGACACCCTGGGCAGGAAGGACACGCACGCGTGCAACGTCGTCCTCCTCCACGACGGCGGCGGCGACCGCTCGCGCACGCTCGCCGCGCTCGGCCCGCTCATCGACTCGCTGCGCGCCCGCGGCGACACCCTCGTCCTCGTCTCGCAGCTCATCGGGCTCACCCGCGACCGGGCAATGCCCCCGGTGCCCGCGCTCGGCCAGGTGCGGCGGCTGCTCGAGGCGAGCGGGTTCGAGCTCCTGGGCGGCACCGAGTGGCTGATGTTCTGGGTCTTCACCATCGCCGTGGCGCTGGGCATCGCGCGGCTGTTCTTCATCGGCGCGCTCGCGCTGCTCCAGCGCATGCAGCGGCACCAGCGCCGCGGCGAGCCGACGAAGTTCGCCCCGCCGGTGAGCGTGATCGTGCCGGCGTACAACGAGGCGAAGGTCATCGTCCGCACGGTCGAGAGCCTGCTCGCGCAGGAGTACGCGGGCGCGATCGAGGTCGTGGTGGTCGACGACGGCTCGCGCGACGACACGCACGCCGTGGCGCACGCCGCGTTCGCCGGGCACCCGAAGGTCTCGGTGTACACGAAGCCGAACGGCGGGAAGGCGAGCGCGTTGAACTTCGGGCTCGCGCACGCGCGCCACGAGATGGTGATCTGCCTCGACGCCGACACCATCTTCGCGCCGGACACGGTCGCCGAGCTGGTACAGCCGCTCGCCGACGAGAAGGTGGGCGCGGTGGCGGGGAACGCGAAGGTCGGCAACCGCATCAACCTCGTCACGCGGTGGCAGGCGCTGGAGTACGTCACGAGCCAGAACCTGGACCGGCGCGCCTTCTCGCTCCTCGACTGCATCACGGTGGTCCCGGGCGCCGTCGGCGCGTGGCGGCGGAGCGTCGTGCAGCGGGCGGGCGGCTTCCGGAGCGACACCCTCGCCGAGGACCAGGACCTCACCCTCGGGGTGCGGCGCGCCGGCTACCGGGTGGCGTACGCCGACGGCGCCGTGGCGTTCACCGAGGCGCCGGACACGCTGAAGACGCTCGCCAGGCAGCGCTTCCGCTGGTCGTTCGGCACGCTCCAGTGCGCGTGGAAGCACCGCGACGCGCTCTTCCGGAAGCGCTATGGCTCGCTCGGCTGGGTCGCCCTGCCCAACGTGTGGCTGTTCCAGCTCCTGCTCCCCGCGCTGTCGCCGATCGCGGACCTCATGTTCGTGTGGAGCCTCGTCTCGGTGTGGCTCACGAAGCAGGAGCACGGCGGCACGTACGCGCTGACGAACCTCGAGCAGGTGATGGCGTACTACGCCGTCTTCCTGCTCGTGGACTGGGCGGCGGCGATGATCGCCTTCCTCATGGAGCCGGGGGAGGACAGGCAGCTGAGCTGGCTCATCTTCCTCCAGCGCTTCGCGTACCGGCAGGTGATGTACTGGGTCGTGGTGCGCTCCTTCGAGGCGGCGTTCCGCGGCCGCGTGGTCGGCTGGGGGAAGCTGGAGCGGAAGGCGACGGTCGAGAGCCTGTCGCAGGCGTAGGCGCGCCGCCGCGCCGAGCGTGCGCGGCGGGGCACGAAGCTGGCGTTTTGACCGCTCGTGCCGGAGCATGCCGACCCAGTGGATCGCGATGGCGCGGGCGACGCCCGCGCCATCCCCGCCTTCGTCAACCTCAACGCCGACGACGCGGCGGAGGCGCTGCGCGCCCTGACGGAGGCGGGCGGCTTCGACGTGCAGCAGATCGAGCCACGGTCGCTGGCGCAGCGCGTCCGCGACGCGGTGCTGGCCGGCACGCGCCGCGTGCTCGTGGCGGGGGGCGATGGCACCATCGGCACCAGCGCCGACGTCCTCGTGCGAACGGGGGTCGAGCTGGCGATCCTGCCGGCCGGCACGCTGAACCACCTGGCGAAGGACCTCGGGCTCCCGGAGGACCTGGCGGCGGCGGCTCGCGCCGCGCGCGGCGAGGCCACGCGGCGGATCGACGTCGGCACGGTGAATGGCCGCGTCTTCCTCAACACGAGCAGCGTGGGCGCGTATGTCGCCTTCGTGCGGGTGCGCGAGCGCTGGCGGCCGCGGCTCGGCTACTGGCTCGCGTCTGCGGTGGCGGCGCTGCACATCCTGCGGAGCGTTCCGAAGTTCCGCGTGGCGATCGAGGTGGGAGGCGTCACGCGCGAGTATCTGACGCCCCTCGTGTTCGTGGGGGTGAGCGAGCGGGAGCTGAAGCTGCCGACGCTCGGCGCCCGCATCGAGGGGGGCCGGCGCGGGCTGCACGTCATGGTCGTCCGCTCGGCGACCGGCGCGCGCATCCTGGCGCTGGCGCTGGCCGCGGCGACGCGCGGGATCCACGCGGTGTCGCGGACCCCGGCGATGGACGCCTTTCTCGTGGACCGCTGCCGGATCGCGCCGCGCCCCGGGAAGCACATCAAGGCCATCGCCGTGGACGGGGAGATCGTCACGCAGGACCCGCCGCTGGAGTACGAGCTGGTGAGGGAGGGGTTGGCGGTGGTGGTGGGGCGGGAGGAGGGAGGCGGGAGGCGGGAGGCGTTGGGGGGCGGGGGGCCGGGCGCGCCCCGGGGGGTAGGGGGAACACCACCGCGGGGGGTGGCAACCCAACTTATATGGTGGGACGCCCCCCCCCG
>CAMLIT010000004.1 GCA_946480295.1 uncultured Gemmatimonadota bacterium | reverse complement strand
GTGATCACCGTCGAGCGCCAGGAGTTGAGGAAGAGGAAGACGACGAGCACGGTGAGGATGGCCCCCTCGAACAGCGCCTCCTCGACGTTGTGCACCGAGTTGCGCACGCGCTCGCCCGCGTCGCGCACGACGTCGAGGTGCACGCCCGGCGGCAGCTCCTTCTGGATCTCGCGGACCTTCGCCTTGATGTCGTCGGCGACGCGCGTCGTGCTCACCTCGCGCGTCTTCGTGATGTCGAGGCCGATCGCCTCCTTCCCGTTGAACAACCCCATCGTGCGCTGCTCGGCGGGCTGCGCGCGCACGTCCGCGACCTCGCCCAGCCGGATGATGCGGCCGTCGTGCTGCGCCACCGGGACCTGCAGGAAGTCCTCCGGCCGCTCGATGCGCCCCTTGAGGCGGATCGTGCGCTCCTGGAGCGGACCGTTGATGCGCCCCACCGGTACGGCGAGGTTCTGCGCCTGCAGCGCCTGCACCACCTGCGCGACCGTCACCCCCGTCGCCTCGAGGTCGGCCGGCCGCACGTTGACGGCGATCTCCGGATCCACCCCGCCGACGACGGTCACCTGCGCCACGCCGTTGATCCCGCGCAGCTCCTTCGTGATCCCCGGATCCGCGAGGCGCGTCAGGTCGCCCGGCGAGAGCGAGGGCGACGACAGCGTGAGCGAGACGATCGGCTGGTCGTTCGGGTCGAACTTCTTGATGATCGGATCCTTCATCTCCGGCGGCAGGTCGCCGCGGATGCTGGAGATGGCGTCGCGCACGTCCTGCGCCGCCTGGTCGGGATCCTTGCCGAACTGGAACTGGACGATGATCTGCGCGAAGCCGTCCACCGACGACGACGTGACCTGATCGAGGCCGGTGATCGCGTTCACCTGCTCCTCGACGCGGTCCACGACCTCGCGCTCGACCTGCTCCGGTGACGCGCCCGGGTACGGGATGCCGACGAACACCACCGGCATGTCGATCTCCGGCAGCTCGTCGACGTCGAGCTTGACGAGCGCGAAGATGCCGAACACGACGAGCGCCACCATCGTCACGATGGTGATGATCGGGCGCTTGATCGCGAAATCCGAGATGAACATGAGCCCTCTCCCTGGTCAGCGCGACAGCGCCGTGCCGTTCACGTCGCTCGGCGGCGCGCTGATCCGCACCGGCGTGCCGACGGTGATCCCGAGCGCGCTCCCGGTGAGCACGGTGTCGCCCGCGGTGAGCCCGCTCGTCACGGCGACGCGCTCCGTCGCCTGGTCGCGGATGCCGAGCGTCACCTGGACGCGCTCCGTGCGCCCGCCGCGCAGGCGCATGACCGTCGGCCGCACCCCGCGCTCGTCGATCGCGCTCACCGGCACGACGTTGGCCACGTGGTGCTCGCTCTGCACGCGCCCGTCGGCGTACAGGCCGGCGACGAGCGCGTTGCCCGCGTTCGGGATCGTGACGACGATCGGCACCTGCCGCGTCGCCGGGTCGGCGGCGGGGCTGATGCGCGTGACACGGCCCGTGAACGTGCGCGTGGGATAGCCGCGGACGACGAAGTCCACCGGCATGCCCAGCCGCACCGCCGCGAGCTGGTCGGACGGCACGCTCGCCTCGAGCCGCATGCTCCCCGGGTCGACGACCGTGATCAGCGCCGTCCCGGGGGACACGACGTCCCCGGGGTTCGCCTGGCGCTGGCTGATCGCGCCGGTGAAGGGCGCGTCGATCCGCGTGTACGAGAGCTGCTTCTCCGCGTTGGCGAGCATCGCCCGCGCGTTCTCGAGCTGCGCGCGCGCCGACACGGCCGCGTTCTCGCTCGTCTCGAGGTCGCGCTGCGCGATCGCGCCCGCCTGCAGCAGGGTGCGCGAGCGCTGCAGGTTGTGCTCCGCGAGGTCGAGGTTGTTCTGCGCCGTCGTGACGGCGGAGCGCGCGGAGAGCACCTGCTCGCGGATCGCCGTGTCGTCGAGGCGCATCAGCGGCTGCCCCTTCGTCACGTGCTGTCCGACGTCCACGTAGGCCTCGAGCACGGCCCCGCTGACCTGCGCGCGCAGCGTCGCCTCGAGCGCGGGCTGCAGCGAGCCGGAGATCGCCGGCCCGTTCGTGATCTCCTCCTGGCGCACGACGGCCACGTTCTCCGGGCCGACGACGACCGCGTTCTGGGTCGCCACCTGCGCGCTCTCGGCGGACCGCTCGCGGCAGCCGACGGCGGCGAGCAGGACGAGCGACGCCGCGACGGCGCCGCGAAGGCTATGGTGCATGCTGGATCTCGTGATCATGGATTGGAGCTCCCCGTGCCGCCCGTGCCCGCCGGCGCGGCGCCGGTCTGAGCTCCCGAGGAAGTGCTGGCGTTGGTGGTGGTGGATGGCGCCGCCGACGGCGCGGGCGCGGTCTGCTGCTGCTGCGATTGCCGCGCGGCCGCGCTCGCGGCGCTCGACGCGCCCGCCGTCTGCAGCGGCAGGTCGCGCAGCAGCGCGAGACGGATGCGCGCCACCGCGAGGTCGCGCGCCGCCTGCGCGTGGTTCGCCCGCGCCTGCTCGACGAGGAGCCGCGACTGCGCGAGGTCCGTCTGCGTCGAGATCCCCTCGCGGTAGCGGATCTGGTCGATGCTGTACGCGCGCGCCGCCTGCTCCGCGGTCCCCTGGCTCGCGCGATAGGCCGCTTCCGCCTGCGACAGCGCGTTCATCGCCTCGCGCGTGTCGAGCGCCGCGAGCTGCTGCGTCTGCTGCAGCCGCGCGCGCGCCTCCTGCAGGTTCCCCTCGGCCACGAGCTCGTCGCCGCGGATGCGCCCTCCCGTGAACAGCGGCAGCGCCAGCGACGCGCCGACCGTCCAGTTCTCGCGGTAGTCGCTGAGCTGCGGGAAGACCGACGTCGGGAAGAACAGCCGCTGGTAGCCGGAGACGATGCTGATCGACGGCAGCCGCTCGGCGCGCGCGACGCGGAGGAGCCCCTCCTGCGCCCGCACCGCCGATTCCGCCTCGCGCACCGGCGCGCGGTCGGCGACGGTCGTGTCGGGCGCGGCTCCGGCCGCCGCCGCGCCGGGCGTCGCCAGCGCCACCGGGATCGTCGGCGACGTCGCGCTGTCGAGCGGCGTCGTCAGGTCCAGGCTGTCGTCGAGCGGGATGTTGAGGAGCTGCTTCAGCCGCAGGTACGCGACCTCGCGGCTGCTGCGCTGCTGGATGACGACCGGCAGCTGGTTGTCGTGCGTCACCTGCGCGCGGAGGAGGTCGAACTCGGAGGTGTTCCCCACCTGCCGAGCGAGTCGCGTCTGGCGCAGGACGTCCTCGGTCTGCACGAGCGTCGACTCGGCGATCGCCACGAGCTGGTCGGCGAGCGCCGCGTCGTAGTAGGCCTGCGTGACGTCGAGCACCGCCTGGGCGCGCTGCGCCGTGAGCTCGACGCGCGCCGAGGCGAGGTTCGCCGAGGCCGCCTGGTTCTGGCCCGAGACGCGGCCCCCGCTGAAGATGCTCTGCGAGAAGTTGAGCCCGAGCGCCCACTGGTTCGGCGCGCCGAAGCCGACCTTGCTGAAGTTGAAGCCGCCCGAGGACGACGGGCACGTGACCGCCGCGTCCAGCGCGGCCTGGCGCTGCGCCGGTGTCGCGTCGGGCGGGATGCGCGGCGCGCAGAGCGCCGGCGGCGGCGGGTTCGTCGTGTCCGTGCTCGCGCTCCCGAGGCTCACGCCGGAGAACTGCGACCGCAGGGTGCGCGTGTACGCGCCCGTCGCGCTGAGCTGCGGCAGGTACTGGCTCCGCGCCTGGTAGTGCGCGCCGGTGGCGCGCGTCACGCCGGCGCGGGCGATCTGGACCGCCTCGCTCTGCTGCGCGGCGAGGCGCAGGGCGTCGGCGAGCGAGAGCCGGCGCGTCGCCGCCGGCTGCTGCGCGGCGAGCGGGACGGAGGCGACGAGGAGGAGAAGCACCGCGCGGAGACGCATCTCCGGGATGCGGAATGTGCTCATGAGTCGTGGATCCTGAAGCTGATTTGCGGAAGCCCGTCGGGGCTCAGTGGAGCGCGCGCGGCGTCGTCGCCCGCTTGCGCTCCACCCGCGCGCCGAGGGCGCGCAGGAAGGCACGCACGTACCTACGGGGCGCGCCGCCCACCGGTTCCGGAAAGGCGTGCGGCATCACGTCGCGCCGCATCGCGTCGCCGAAGAACACGCTGAGCAGCATCGCCACCGCCGTCGGGACGTCCGCGTCCCGATCGGCGAGCCCGTGCTTCTGGAGCCGCGCCACGTACGCCGTGAGCGCCTGGCTGGCGTGGCTCGGCCCGCGGCACGCGTTGCGCGCGGCATCGGGGCGCTCCTCGATGTCGGCGAACGACTTCCGGAGCAGGGCGCGCGACGCGCGCAGGTGCGCCAGCGTCGCCGTCGCCCATTCGGTGAGCTCGTGCTCGGGGTCGACGGGAACGTCGGGGAGCGTGCCGACCGTGGGCGCGGCGGCGAAGCCGCGCGTGAGCTCGTCGAAGAGGGCGGCCTTCGACCCGAAGGTGCGGAAGAGCGTGACCTCGTTGACGCCGGCCTCGATGGCGATGAGGCGCGTGGTGGCGCCGCGGAAGCCGTGCTGGGCGTAGACGCGCGCGGCGGCGGCGAGGATGCGCTGGCGGATGTCCATGGACGGGGAAGCCTAGCGAGGCCCGGCGGGGAAAGCAAGCAGGTACTTGCTTCGGGGGACCTGCGCGATCATCAGCCCCTCGCGCCGTGCGCCGCGTTCCGCGGCGGGGACGCATCACACGATGCGGAACACGGATGCCACGGACGAACGTCACGGATGAACGTGGATCGCTCCCCGCGGCGCGACAGCCCCTCCCGCCCAACCGCGGATGACCTTCGATGGTCACGCGTCCCGTGGCGCGCGCCCCATCCGCGAGGACGAAGCGCACGGCGAGAGTAGCCAGCCCGGACACGTCCCTCGTCCCTCGTCCCTACGCCTCCCGCCTCCCGCCTCCCGCCTCCCGCCTCCCGCCTCCCGCTACACCATCGCCCCCGCCCCCACCTCCGGATGCGCGCGCATGTACCGCACGAGGCTCCCCGCGTAGCTCGCGAACGCCGGCACCCGGATCCCGCTCGGCGCCAGGTCCGCGTCCGCGTTATGCGTGTCGTACCGCGTCGGATGCACGAAGTAGTCGATCGCGCTCGGCGGGATCTTCATCAGGCGATACACCCCCGGGCCGTGCGCCAGCGCGCCCTTGGCCACGCCGAGCGGGAGCGGCACCCGCACGATCCGGCGCTCCGTCGCCGCGCCGAGGATCCCGATCAGGTCGTGGATCGTCGGCGGCGCCGGATCCGCGAGCTGGTACGTCCTGCCTGACGATTCCGGCCGCGTGCTCAGGTAGTCGATGGCGTTCACCACGAAGTCGCGCGGCACCAGGTTCAGCTCCATCTCCCGCGTCCGCCCCACCACCGGCAGCACCGCCAGCTTCGGCTGCCGCAGGAGCCACTGCATCACGAAGTACGGCCCGTCGTACTTCTGCGTCGCGCCCGTCGTGCTGTCCCCCACCACGATCGCCGGACGGTAGATGGTGGCCGGAAGCCCCTTCGCCATCCGGGCGCGTACCTCCAGCTCCGCGAGGTGCTTCGTCTCCTCGTAGTAGTTGTTGAACGCCTGCCCCTTCTCGAGGTCCTCCTCCCGGAACTCGCCCTCGTAGCGGCCGCTCACGTAGCAGGTGCTCACGTACTGCAGTCGCCGCAGCCGCGGGCAGCGCTCGGCGAAGTCGAGCACGTTGCGCGTCCCCTCCACGTTCACGCGCATCGCCACGTCGCGGCGCACCTCCAGGTCGTAGACCGCCGCGAGGTGGAAGATCTCGACCACCTCCGCCTGGAGCGCGGCCGCGTCCGTGAGCCCGAGGTCCGGCAGCGTGATGTCCCCCTCGACGAGGCGCAGCCGCTCCGGCGCGATGCCCTCCTTCGCGACGATCTCCGCGGCGCGCGCACGCGCCAGCTCGAGGAACTTGTGCTGCACGAGGCAGGCGACGACGTCGGTCCCGCCGCGCCGGAGTACGCGGGCGACGAGCTCCGAGCCGAGGAACCCGGGAAAGCCGGTGAAGAGAATGGTCGACATCGAGCGCTCCTAGCGCAGGCCCGGTACGCGTCGCAGCAGCCGCAGCGCCCGGGTCATGACGCGACTGTATGTCCTGGCGCTGATCCCCGTGGGTGCGGCCATCGGCAGCAGCCGCTGCACGGCGATCGTCTGCGCCTCCGTGTACTTCAGGATCCCGTCGCGGCCGTGGCGCCGCATCAGCCCCGATTCCTTGAAGCCGCCGATCGGCGCGTCCACCGAGCCCCACGTCGCCGCGTACGCCTCGTTCACGTTCACCGAGCCGACCTGGAGCCGCGCCGCGACCGCCATCCCCTTCCGCACGTCGCGCGTCCAGACGCTGCCGCTCAGGCCATACGCCGTCGCGTTGGCGATGTGCAGCGCGTCCTCGACGTCCTCGAAGCGGTAGAGCGCGACGACCGGCCCGAACGTCTCCTCGGCGAAGCAGCGCATGTCGGGCGTCACGCCCGTGAGGATCGTCGGCTCGAAGAAGAGCGGGCCGACGTCCGGGCGCGCCTTGCCCCCCGCCAGCAGCGTCGCGCCCTTCGCCAGCGCGTCCGCGAGGTGCTCCCGCACCGTGGTCATCTGCCGCTCGCTCGTCAGCGATCCCATCTCCCCCGAGTAGTCGAGCGCGGGCGACAGCTTCAGCTGCTTCGCCGCCTCGGCGAACCGGCTCACGAACCGGTTCCACACGTGCGACTGCACGAAGATCCGCTCGATGGAGACGCACACCTGCCCCGCGCCGACGAAGCATCCGCGCACCGCGCCGTCCACGGCTCGCTCCACGTCGGCATCGTCGAGCACGAGCATCGCGTTCTTCCCGCCGAGCTCGAGGGAGCTGCCGATGAGTCGCGGCGCGGCGAGCGAGGCGATCGTCTTCCCCGTGCGCGTGCTCCCGGTGAACATCACGAAGTCCACGCCGCCGACGATCGCCGGTCCGAGCTCGGGCCCCACCCCCGTGACGACCGGCATCACGTCGGGCGGGAGCCCCGCCTCGTACAGCAGGTCGGCCGCCCAGAGCGCGGTGAACGACGTCTGGTGGTCCGGCTTGATCAGCGCCGCGTTCCCCGCCATCAGCGCGGGGATGGCGTCGGTCACCGCGAGGTTCAGCGGGTAGTTCCACGGCACGATGAAGCCGCAGACCCCGATCGGATGGCGCAGCTCCCACGTCATCGTCAGCGCCGGCAGCGCGCCGCGGCGCCGCCGCGGGTGGAGGAATCGTTCGGCATGCAGCGCGTAGTAGCGGGCGACGTTCGCCACGTCCCCAACCTCCTCGAACGCGTGCGAGCGCGCCTTGCCGCTCTCGAGCTGGATGAGGTCGAGGATCTCCTCCTGCCGCGACAACACCAGGTCGTGGAAGCGGAGCATGATGCGCGCGCGCTCGCCGAAGCTGAGCGCGCGCCAGAGCGGCTGCGCCGCCCGCGCTCGCGCGATCGCCGCGTCCACGTCCGTGGGCGTACCGCGCGGGATGCTCCCCAGCACCTGCCCCGTCGCCGGGATCCGCACCTCGAGGCTTGCGTGCTCCCCGGGGGCGAGCACGACCCGTCGACCCAGGCGGTCGAGCAGCGCCGACGTCACGCGCCCCGTGCTCATGCTGCGCGCGGCGGGAGCGTCATAACGAGTCTCGGTGAACGAGCGTGCGTCCGTGCCCATGCTCCCTCCCGCCGCGTGCACGCGGCCGGTGACCGGCTCGCATCGGGCAAGGTGGCCTCGGCGCCGCTCGCTGGTCAGTCAGCAGACGCCCGATGATCGAGTACAATTTGAGGGAAACGGCTCGCCGTTCCAGATGCCAGATCTCCCCACCCTCGGTTCGGTGAGTCGATCCGACGTCAGTGCCTGAGGCCGTCGGGTCGCGGGCGTCGGCAGGCGGACACGCGCGACGGCGCGTCCAGCAGCGAAGACGCGAACGGCGCGGGGGGCACCGGGCCGCCGCCTTCGCATGCCGCTAGCCGGCGAGGGGCGGGCGTGTCTCGTGGCGCCACGCCCGCCGTTCGGTGCGCCGGGCGTCCGTCAGGGCTTCGTCGCCGCGCCCGCCTGCCTGGCCTTCGCGAAGTCCCCCGCCTTCACCATGACGAGCTTCGCCGGGTCGATCGCCTTCCGGAACGCGGCGGTCACCTCCTCCGGCGTCAGGGCGGCGATCTTCGCCTCGAGCGCCGCGTCGAACTGCATCGTGCGGCCGAGGTGCAGCTCGTTGTCGATCATGCCGGCGAGGAGCCCATCGTTCGCCCGCTGGACCCGGCGCGCCTGGAGGATCGCGGTCTTCGCCTTCTGCACCTCGTCGGCGGTGAAGCCGTCGGTCAGCGCCTTCGACACCTCGTCGGAGAAGCCGGCCTGCACCTTGTCCGCGTTCACCGGGTTCGACACCGCGACGGCGAGCCAGTGGGCGACCGGCTCCGTCGATCCCGCGATCGCCATCGCCTGCACCTGGTAGCTCAGCCCCTCCTTCTGCCGCAGGCGCACGGCGAGGCGGCTCTCCAGCGGGCTGCCGCCCATGAGGTAGTCCGCGACGACGAACGCCGGATAGTCGGGATCGGTGTCCTGCATCCTGAAGTTCTCACCGGCGAAGAAGACGGCGTTCGCCTTGTCCGGGGTTTCGATGACTCTCGTCGTCCCCGTCGTCGTCGCCAGGCGCTCGGGCACCGGCGCCACGCGCTGCCGGCTCTTCCACGACCCGAACAGCTCCGCGCCCAGCTTCGAGATCTCGGCGGCGTCGAAGTCGCCGACGACGACCATCTCGCCCGCGTTCGCGCCGTAGAACTCGTCGTGGAAGCGCCGCAGCTCGGCGGCGGTCACCGCCTTCGCCGCCGCGATGGACTCGTCGATCGAGTTCACGTGGCGCGGGTGGCCGAGCGGATAATCGTTCAGCGTCTGCTGCAGGGCGATCTGGGCGAGCATCACCGGCTCGCCGCGGTTCGCCTCGGCGGCCGCGATCTGCTGCCCCTGGAGCTGCTCCAGCTCCTTCTGGTCGAACACCGGGTCGCGCAGCACCTCGGCGGCGAGCTCGAGCACCGCCGGCAGGTTCGGCCGCGTCGTCTCGATCGAGACGCGCACCGCCCCGATCGACGGCGTCACGGTCATGCGCGCCTGCAGCCGGTCGAGCTCGTCCTGGATCTGCTGGCGGGTGTGCTCCTTCGTGCCGCGCATGAGCATCAGCGCGGCGTAGTTGGCCAGCGTCGCCCGGTTCGTCAGCGACTGCTCGGTCCCGAAGCGCAGCGTGACGACCGCGTTCACCGCCTCGCCGCGATTCTTCTTCGGCAGCAGGGCGAGCTTCATGCCGGACGCCAGCGTGTGTCGCGTCAGGCGCGACTCGATGTTCGCCGGCGAGGGATCGAACGCCTCGCCCGCCGCCACCGCCGCGTTGCCCTTGTAGTGCGCGACGATCGAGTCCACGTTCGGGTTGGGCGGGATCTCCGCGCGATCCGGCTTGTCCGTCGGGATGAACTCGCCGATGGTGCGGTTCGACGGCTTGAGATACGCCGCCGCGACGCGCTGCACGTCGGCCGGCGTGACCGCCTTCACGCGGTCGCGGTGGACGAAGAAGAGCCGCCAGTCGCCGATCTTCATCCACTCGCTGAGCTGGAGGCCGAGCGTGTTCGGCCGGTTCAGCGCCATGTCGAAGTCCTTCACGACCGCCGTCTTCGCCCGCTCGACCTCCTCGGGCGTGGGCGGCTTCGTCGTCGCGATCTCGTGGATCGCCGTGAGCATCGCCGCCTTCGCGCTGTCGAGCGACTGCTCCTTCCGGAGCTGGACGATCGTGAAGAGGCCGCCCGGATCGTGCTGCTGCAGGTTCTGCGCGCCCACCGCCGCCGCCAGCTTCGTGGCGACCAGCGCCTGGTAGAGCCGCCCGTTGGGCGAGTCGCCGAGGATGCGCGTGAGGACGTCGATCGCGGCGAAGTCGGGGTGCGCGCCGCCCGGCACGTGGTAGTACGCGATCATGAGCTGCACGTCGCCCGTGCGGCGCACGATCGCTTCGCGCTCGCCGTCCTGCGTCGGCTCGACCGTGTACGTCGAGTCGAGCACCCGCGTCGGGCGGGGAATGGCGCCGAACTTCTGCTGCACCAGCGCGAGCGCCCGCTGCTCGTCGAAGTTGCCGGCGATCGTGAGGACCGCGTTGTCCGGCTGGTAGTACCTGTGGTAGAACGCCTGGAGCTTGTCGATCGGCACGTGCTCGATGTCCGAGCGCGAGCCGATGGGCATGTGGCCGTAGGCGTGGAAGAGATACGCGCTCCCGAGCACGCGCTTCAGCGTGACCTGGAGCGGGTTGTTCTCGCCGATCTCGAACTCGCTCCGCACCACGGAGAACTCGGACTCGAGGTCCTTCTTCGCGATGAAGCTGTTCACCATCCGATCGGCCTCGAGATCGAGCGCCCACGCCAGGTTCGAGTCGGCCGCGGCGAAGGTCTCGAAGTAGTTCGTGCGGTCGAACTCCGTGCTCGCGTTGAACTGCGCGCCGTGGTTCGTGATCTCGGCGGAGGGGTTGGCGTGGTGCGCCGCCCCCTTGAACATCATGTGCTCGAGCAGGTGCGCCATCCCCGTCTCGCCATAGCCCTCGTTTCGCGAGCCGACGAGATAGGTCACGTTCACCGTCGTCTGCGACTTCGACTTGTCGGGAAAGAGGAGCACGCGCAGGCCGTTGGCGAGCGTGTACTGCGTGATCCCCTCGACGGACGCGCCGCGGACGGGGGCGGCGGCGGGGCGCTGGGCGACGGCGGGCACGGCGAGCAGCGGCGCGCCGGCGATGATGCCGGCGGCGCCCAGCGCGCGCCAGGGTCGGCGGAGATGAGACGGGGACATGCTCCCTCGAGAGGTGGGTGGGGTCTCCCGGTATAACGAATGGCTGGACGGAAGGTTACGAGGGAGCCGCCGGAACGCGAACGCCCCCGGCCGACTGGCCGGGGGCGTGCTCGAGGCAGTTGACGAGCTCGGGCCTAGTGCTTTCTCGTCTTGTGCGTGGTCTTCTTCTTGGCCGTATCCGGCATGGCCGCGCCCGTGCTGGCGCCCGCGGCGCCCGTGCTCGCGCCCATACCAGGCATCGCGCCCGTGCTGGCGCCCGTCGCCGGGGCCGGCGCCGGAGCCGGAGCCGGGGCCATCGCGCCCGTGCTCGCGCCCAGCGACCCGCCGGCCGACGTCGTATCGGCGTTGTTCGCGTTGCTCTTGCACGCGCCGAGGAACGCGGCGGTGCTGAACAGCATGGCGCTGCCGATGAGGATGCGTGAGGTCTTCTTCATTGTGGATGTCCTCGAGAAGGGGTGACTGGATGCCATCGGTGCATCTGAAGCCCATCCGCGCCAAAGCAAGAACTCTACCGTGGCGCGCCGATGAGGCCGCTGCTTCGGCGCAGCGGTGAGGTCTCGTAACGGCGAAGCAGGTCGGCCGGATCGTCGTAGATCGCCGCCGCCTGTGACAGCGCGCGATCGTCCCACCCGCCGCATCGTACGGCGATCGGGAGCACGCCCGCGCGCTGCGCCGCCTCCATGTCGTATGGCGTGTCCCCGATCATCGCCGCCTCCCCCGGCTCGAGCCCTCCCTCGTCCAGGGCGGCCTGCACGATGTCCGGATCCGGCTTCGACCGGTCCGCGTCGTCGGACGACGTGCTCTTCCGGATGAGCGACTCGAGCCCGACGTGGCGGAGCAGCGCGTTCAGCTCCTCCTCCCGCGCGGAGGTGGCGACCACGACCCGGAGCCCGTCGGCGCGCATGCGGTCCACCAGCTCGCCGGCGCCGGGGAAGGCGTGCAGCCCGGGGAGATACACCTCCCGGAACAGCTCCGCCCGCCGTTCGCTCAGCCGTCGAGCCGGCGCACTCTCGTGATCGAGTCCCGTCAGCCTGGGCAGGAGCTTGTCCCCGCCCATCCCGATCAGCGGGCGCACCTCGTCGAACGGGATGTCGTAGCCGAACTCCCGGAACGCCTGCACCCACGATCGCGCGTGCGCATCGTTGCTGTCGATCAACGTCCCGTCCGCGTCGAGGAGCACGCCCTTCACGATTCGCGCTCCTTGGGATGCGCGCGCCGCTCGAAGACGACCTGTCCGTCCACGATCATGTACCGGATCACGCGATCCTGCGCCTCGCGAAACTCCTTCACGCGGTCGCGGAAGCGGTCGTTCGAGACGATCCGCGCGTCGAGCTCGCGCGCGAACGACAGGATGAACCAGTCCGCGTCCGTGCCCGCCGGCGCCTGCCGCACCACTCCCTCGTCCACGAGCTTCTCGTAGGCGGGCTTGTCGTCGATCGTGTGGCGCAGCGCGGCGTCGGCGACGATCACCGGCTCCAACCCTTCCTCGCGCAGCTTGTCGCGCACGGCCAGGATGTTGGCGAGCTTCGGCTGGTCGCCCTCCGTGGAGAAGGCGACGTTCGACCCGTCGACGATCACGACCTGCGACTCGCCAGTGGTCACGGCTTCTTGCGCTGGGCGGTGAGGATGCTCTCCGTCTTGGCCGCGCCCAGCTTGGTCGTGTCCACCTGGCCGGCGGCCCGCCCCGAATCCATCTGGTGGACCGAGCTGTCGTGCTGCATGGCCATGGAATCCGCGGCCGCCTGGACCTGCTGGTGCTCCGCCCTGCCGCCGCCACACGCCGCGGCGGCCAGGCACACCACGGCGCCCGCGATCACGCCGGCGACACGTGCGCTCCGTGCTCGCATACGTCCTCCGTTGGTGAGTGGGCGCGAATGACGACGCCCGGGCTCTTCACCCGGGCGTCCTGTACAAGTAGCGCGCCGTCGCGCGATCTCGCGCTCGCCGGCCGCCGGTCGGGTGGCGACTCCTATTTCTTCTTCGCGCCGCCGGCCGCCGTCGAGTCGTTCGCCGCGCCACCGAGCTTCTGCTGGATGTCCTTGGCCTTGGCGAGATGGCCCTGGATCGTCGGCGTCGCCTTCTGGATCAGGTCCTTGAGCTGCGCGTTCTGCGCCGCGCCCGACGCGGTCTGCAGCAGCTGCAGCACCGCCTGGTGCGCCGCGACCTCGTGGTCGATGTACGCCTTGTCCCACGACGCGCCCTTCGGCATCGCGTTCAGGCTGTCCCCCCACGCCTTGGCCGAGTTCGGCAGCGTGTCGTTCGCCGGCGGCTGCGGCGTGAGGTTCAGCTTCTTCGCGAGGTCCTGCCCCTGCTTGCGGAGCATGTGGTGGTCGCGAACCATCGTCCGCCCGAACTCCTTCACCTGCGCGTTGGTCCCCTTCTTCTCGGCCACGGAGCCCGCCGCGCTGTCCCCCGCGTTCGCCTCGTCGAGCAGCGCGGCGATGTTGGCATCATTGAGCTGCGGGGCCGCCGCGGTCGACGTGCCGGCTGCAACCGCCGCGGTCGTGTTCCCCGCCGCCCCCGTCGACTCCGCGGCCTGATTCTCACCCTTCGAGCAGGCGACGGCGAGTGCAAGGGCACCGGCCATCACCGTCCAGCCAACCGCTCGCTGCATAACGCCTCCCGATCATTTGAAGTGCACTGCGCGATCGCCCCGCTGGGCTCGCAAGTTCCGTACGAGCATCGAGATAGGTGCCCTACAGCACGCTAACGCCGGCGCCTGGGGGCCGTCTGACATGGTGTACCACGACCGCCCAGGCGGTCTCCCCCGTCCAGTCCGCTGTGACCCAGGCCACTTCCCCGGCCTACCGGGTAGTGCGGTGTTTAACGCGTCCTCGAACCAGGGAGAACCATCGTCTTGATGAACAAGCATCGCGCGCTCTGGTGTACTCTGGCGGCCGCTGCCGTCGTTGCCTCCCTCGGAACGACTTCGAGCGTCCCTGACCCTGTCGCAGGGGTCACGGACGAGATCGCCAATGCCTCCAGGCGCGTGGTGCAGAACGTCCAGAACGTCGCCTCCCACAGTTCGCGGGGCTCCCACCTCGGTTTCGATACGAGCGAGTACCCCGGCGACGACGCCATGAAGGCCTGGCGCGAGGGCGACTCGCCGTACGAGTGGGTCGGCTACTATCTCCCGGCGCCCTGCCACAAGGACGACTCCTGGGCGGGCAAGCGCGAGACGCTCGCCAGCATGGGTTGGGGGATGGCGGTGGTCTACGTCGGCCAGCAGACGTGGGGACAGACCCCGGGTGCCCCGCGCGTCGTCACGCGCTACGTGAAGCGGCGCGTGAAGGTCACGCGGCGCCACCATGGCCATCGCGTCACGCACTACGTGACGAAGACGGTGCCGATCCGCACGGTCATCGCGCCGCGCGTCCTCCCCGGCCAGTCCTGCTCCCCGCACCTCGTGACCGCCGCCCGCGGCACCATCGAGGCCGACGACGCGATCGCCCGCGCCGAGGCCGAGGGCTTCCCGAAGGGCACGGTCATCTTCCTGGACATCGAGCACATGGACGTCGTCCCGCCCGCCATGCGCCAGTACTACAAGGCGTGGGTCGCGCGGGTGCTCCAGGACGGCCGCTATCGCCCGGGCATCTACGCCCACTCGGCGAACGCGAACCTGATCTACGGCGACGTGAAGGCCGAGTACGTGATCAACGGCAGCAAGGACGAGCCGCCCTTCTGGATCGCCGGCGCGGGCGACTTCACGCCGGAGAAGCAGCCGACCGCGGTCGGGCATCAGTTCGCCGCCGTGTGGCAGGGGATCCTCGACGTCGTCGAGACGCGCAACGGCGTGAAGCTGAAGATCGACAAGAACATCTCGGCGGTGCGCTCGCCGTCGCAGACGCCGCCGCAGGTCGCGACCGCGAACGTGGACTGAGGAGGCGACGCCCGGCGCGCGCCTGACGACGGCGCGCGCCGGGACTCCCGCGGCGAGCGCTCGTGAGCCCGCCCGGTCCGGCCGTTGCAGCGGCGACGGGTCGTGCTCCGCGTGATCGTGCTCCTCCTGACCTGCGCCGCCGGCTCCGTCGATGCGGTCAGCTACTACACCATCGGCCACGTCTTCACGGCCAACATGACCGGCAACACGATTCATTTCGGCGTCGCGCTGGGACGCGGGAATGGGGGCGACATCGTGCGCACCGGCAGTGCGCTCGTCGGGTTCGTGATCGGCGTGGCGATCGGCGCGGCCATCGTGGAGCGGGATCAGAGCACCGAACCCTGGCCGCATTCCGTCACCAGCGCGCTCGGCCTCGAGCTGGCCGTGCTCGTGGTCGCCGCGGTGACCTGGCTGGTCGGGCTGGTGCCCACGCTGGTCGGCCAGCAGTTCATGCTCGTCCTGCTCGCCGTCGCCATGGGCGTCCAGAGCGCCGCCGTGCGGCGGCTGCGCATCCCGGGCATCGTCTCGACCTACATCACCGGCACGTTGACGAGCCTCGTCGCCGGAGAGGCGCGGAAACGCCTCGGCTACGACCGGCCGACCCCCGAAGCCCCGACCCACAGCACGACGCTGCTGGCGATCGTCTGGCTCGTCTATCTCGGCGGCGCGATCCTCACCGTCACGTGGGCGTCGTGGAATGACGCCACGTCGCTGCTCCTGCCCATCCTCCTGCTCGCCGCGTCCATCGCCGGTGCCGTGTGGCACCGGCGATGACCGTGAATGCGGCGCTCAGTAGCTGCGCTTCGCGGAATCCCCGCTCGTCGCCGCCGCGCTGCCGCCGATCTGTCCCATGGTCTGCTGCGCCGCATCGAGATGCTTCTGCAGCTGCGGCAGCTCCTTCCCGATGAGCTGCTTGAGCTGCGCGTCCTTCGCCTGGTTCTGCATCGCCTTCGCGTCGGCGATGTCGTGCTGATGGTCCTCGATCTCGTGCTGGACGAAGGCGGAGTCCCACGCCGCTCCCTTCGACATCGACGAGAACTTCCTCATCAGGTCGGCGTTCTCCTTCGCCGTTGAATCGTCCGGCGGAGTCCTGGCCGGGAGCTTCGCCTTCCGCTCCAGCGAGTGGACCTCGCCCTCCCCCTTGCCGTGATCCGTCACGAGCATCTTCGCGAAGCTCTTCACGGCCGGACTGGTCGCCTTCGATTCGGCGAGCTTTCCGAGCTGCACCTCTCCCCGGTCGGACATGGCGAGCTTGGCGACGATGTTGTCGTCGTTCCAGTTCGCGATCTGCGGGCTGGCCGCGACCTCGCCAGCCGAGGTCGTCGTGGTGGCCGACGTGCTCGCGCCGGCGGTGGATGCCGTCGCCGCCGTATCCGCCGATCCCTGGTGGTTGTAGCTCGCGTCGTCGTTCGAGCTGCCGCTGCAGCCGGCGAGAACGACCATGGGGATCAGGACGGCGGTGCCGAGCGAGATCGCTCTCCTGCGCATGCCGGTTCGCATCTCGTGCTCCTCGTTGGACGTGGAAAGCGCCCGAGGCGCAGAGCCCGTGCCCGACGGCCGCAGCCGCGTCGATCGCCCGCCTCGACCGGTCAGTCGCCGATCGGCAGCGTGTAGTCGCGGCCGCGGATCGCCACGAGCAGCGTCGGCACGACGAAGAGCGTGATCGGCGTGGAGAGCGCGAGGCCGCCGATCACGGCGAGCGCGAGTGGCTTCTGCAGCTCGCTGCCGGCGCCGAGCCCGAGGGCGAGGGGCAGCAGCCCGAAGAGCGTGCAGAGCGTCGTCATCAGGATCGGCCGGAGCCGGATGCGCGCCGCCTCGCGGATCGCCGGCTCGAGCGCGACGCCGGACTCCACCATGCGGCGCCGCGTGAAGTCGAGCAGGATGATCCCGTTCTTCACGATGAGCCCGACGAGCAGGATCAGTCCCATGAAGCTCGAGACGTTGAGCGCCGTGGCCGTGGCGAGGAGCAGCACCATGGCGCCGACGAAGGAGAGCGGCGCGGCGAGCAGCACGACGAATGGCTCGACGAACGACTGGAACTGGATCACCATCACCGCGATCACGCTCACCGCGGCCAGCGCGAGCACGAGGAGCAGCGCGCGGAAGGCGGCCTGCTGGCTCGCGTACTGGCCGGCCAGCTCGAGGCGGATCCCCGGCGGCGGCGGCTCGGCGGCGAGCACCTTCTTCACGTCCTTCATGATCGCGCCGAGCGAGCGCCCGCTGATGTCGGCGGTCATGTCGATCATCTGCTGCTGGTTCTCGCGCAGCAGCTCGGCCCGCGTCTCCGTGGGCTGGAAGGTGGCGAGGGTGGCGAGGGGCGCCGTGGCGTGCGTCTCCGGCGAGAGCACGGGCAGCGCGCCGAGCAGCAGGGGATTGAAGCGGACGGAGTCGGGCGCGCGCACGCGGATGCCCACGGAGCGGTCCTCGAGCCGCACCTCCCCCGCCTCGACGCCGAGCAGCGCACCGCTGACCTCCGCGCCCACCTGGTCGGGGGTGAGGCCGATGCGGTTCGCCTCCGCACCGTCCACGCTCATCGCCAGCTCCGCGCTCGGCTCGCTCACGCCGTCGTACAGGTCCTCGATCCCGTCGACCTTCGCGAGCTGCGGCGCCACGCGCTTCGCGTAGCTCTCGAGCGCCACGAGGTCCGGCCCGTACAGCTTGATCTCGACGGGGCGCGCGGCGCCGGCGAGGTCGTTGATGACGTCGGACAGGATCTGCACGAACTCGATGCGCAGCCGCGGCACGGCGGCGTTCACCCGGTCACGCACCTCGTCCATCACCTCGAACACCGAGCGGTCGCGCTCCGACTGCGGCGCGAGCCGCGCGACGATGTCGCCGCTGTTCTGCTCCGTCGCGAACAGCCCCATCTCCGCGCCCGTCCGCCGCGAGGTGCCGGTGATCTCGGGTTCCGTGGCGAGGATGTGCTCCACGATGTGGAGCTGGCGGTCGGTCTCGGCGAGCGCCGTCCCGCCGGGGCTCACGTAGTCGAGCACGAACGCTCCCTCGTCCATCTCCGGCAGGAACCCCGTCCCGACGAAGTGGTACGCCGCGATGCCGGCGACGACGAGCACCGCCGCGGCGATCGCCATGCGACGGCCGTGGTGGAGCGTCGCGCCGAGCGCGCGCTCGTAGCGCACGGAGAGCGCGTCCACCGCCGCGCCGACGCGCTCGAGCCAGGCCGCCGCCCCCCGCCGCCGCCGCGGCGCGGCGCCGTCCTCGCCGGCATACTCCGCGTCGGCCACCGTGAGATACTGCTCCGACAGCAGCGGGATGATGGTGAGGGCGAGGAGGAGCGACACCAGCACCGCGATCGTCAGCGTGATCGACAGCGCGTGGAAGAACTGGCCCTCCACCCCGGTGAGCAGCCCGAGGGGGAGGAAGACGACCACCGTCGTCAGCGTGGAGGTCGTCACCGGCCAGATCAGCTCCTGCACGGCGAGGCGCACCGCGACGTCGCGATCCGGGTGCAGGTGCAGGTGCCTGACGATGTTCTCCGTGACGACGACCGCGTCGTCGATGACGAGGCCGATGGCGATCGCCATCGCGCCGAGCGTCATCAGGTTGAAGGTCTGGCCGACGAGCGACATCACGAAGACGGTGATCGTCATCGTCAGCGGGATGGACGAGGCGCTGATCGCCGTGATGCGCGCGTGGCGCAGGAAGAGGAGGAGGACGAGCACGGCGAGCACGGCGCCGATGATCATCGCGTCGCGCACCGACTTCACCGCGTCGCGCACGAGCGCGGCCTGGTCGTAGACGGCCTTGAGGTGCACGCCGGGCGGCAGCGTCCGCCCGATCGTGCGCACGAGGGAGGCGACGGAGTCGGCGATGCTCAGGGTGTTGCCGCCGATCTGGCGCGTGATGTTGAGCAGCGCCGCGGGCCGCCCGTCGCCGGAGATGATCCGGACGTGATCCTCCGTCCCCGGCGCCACGGTCGCGAGGTCGCGCACCCGCAGCCCGTGCGCGACGACGATGTTGGCGACGTCGTCGGGCGTGCGCGCCTCCGAGGTCGTGACGATGAGGTACTGCTTGTAGTTCTCGGGGAGCCGTCCCACCGCCTGCACGGTCGTCGACTGCCGGATCGCGGCCGCGAGGTCGTCGTAGGTCATCCCCTGCGCCGCCAGCCGCGTCGGATCGGCGACGACCTCGATCTCGCGCACGTCGCTCCCCATCACGTCCACCCGCCCGACGCCGGGGACGCGCGAGAGCAGCGGCCGGATCTGGTAGCGGGCGATGTCGTAGAGCGTCGCCGGATCGCCCCCCTCCAGGTTGTACGAGACGATGGGGAAGAGTGACGGCGTGAGGCGCTCGACCTCGATGTCCAGCCCCGGCGGCAGGTCGGTCTGCGCCTGGTTCACCCGCGCCTGCACCTGCTGCAGGGCGTACTGCATGTCGGCGTTCGGCGCGAAGGTGACGTTGATCTCGCTCGCGCCGCGGATGGAGCGCGACTGCACCCGCGTCACCCCGGGCACCACGCTCACCGCCTCCTCGATCGGGCGCGTGATGGAGAACAGCACCTGGCGGGCGCCGAGCGCGGAGCCCTGCGTCACGATCGTTATGCGCGAGAAGTCGAGCTCCGGGTAGATCGCCGACGCCAGGCGGAACGCCGCCCAGATCCCGGCCGCGCTGAGCAGGGCGACGGCCATGTAGACGAAGCGCCGCTGCTCGGCGAGGACGCCGAACAGCCCGCGCGCCCGCGACGCCGGGATCATCGCCGGGCCGCTCACCGTCGGGCGGTGGGTCGGCGTCGTCATCGCTTCGCCGTCGGCGCGGGCGCGTCCTGCCCGAGCGGCACCACCTTCGCGCTGTCCTCCACGCCGTAGGCGCCGTAGGCGACGACGCGCTCCCCCCCGCGCAGCCCGCTCGTGATCTCGGCGAGGCTGTCCGTCCGCGCGCCCACGGTCACCGGGCGCGCGTGCGCCGTGCCCGCCGCGTCCACCACGAAGACCTTGAACCCCTCGCCCTCCGGCACGAGCGCCTCGATCGGCACGGTGATGGCGTTCGGGTGCATGGCGACGGCGATCCGGCCGAACACCGTCTCGCCGATGCGGAGCGGCCGGCGCGTCGCCGGCGCCTGGACGCGCACCGCCACCGACCGCGTCACGGTGTCCACCGTCCCCGAGACGTCCACCACGGTGCCGATCCCCAGCGGCTCGCCGGCCGCGTTCGCCCCCGCGCTCAACGTGACCTTGGCCCCCGGGTGTACGCGCGCCGCCTCGGTCGGCGTGACGCCGAGGACGATGTCCACCGCGCTCGGATCGGCGATGTCGACGAGCGGCTGGTTCGCGTCCACGGACGCGCCGAGCACCGCGGACATCCGCGTCACCACGCCGCTGATCGGGGCGCGCAGCACGGAGAGCTCGCTGGCGCGGCGCGCGGTCACGAGATCCGCCTGCGCGCGCGCGAGATCGGCCGCGGCCTGCTCCACGTCCTTGCGCGGGACGATGCCCTCGCGCGACAGCCGCTGCTCGCGCTCGTAGTTCTGGCGCGCCGCGGTCACCGCAGCCTCGGCGCTCTGTGCGCTCGCCTGGAAGCCGGCCTGCTCCAGCTCGACGAGCGGCTCGCCCTTCGTGACGTGCTGGCCGGTGGTCACGTAGACCCGGGCGATGCGCGTCGGCGCGGGGGCGCCGAGCGAGGCGACGTGGCCGGCGCGCGGCTGCACGGTGCCGATCGCGCCGACGGTCTCGGTGAAGGGCTGCCGCGCCGCGACGGCGAGCCGCGCGCCGACGACGGCGGGCACGCTCGCCTGGTCGCCCTCGTCGTCGCCGCCCCCGTGATGGCCGCACCCGACGACCGCGGCGGCGAGCAGGACGCCGGCCGCCGCGCCGCGCCGCAGGCGGGCGCCCGCGAAGGCGAGGGGCTGAGCGAAGGGGGTCGTCATGGAGCGGATGCCGTCAGGGTGTTGAGCCGGAGCACGTCGGTGGCGATCCAGGCGTCGGTCAGGTCGTCGATGTACTGCCCGAGGATCTCGCGCGCCGTGCGCTGCGCCTCGAGGACGTTGGGCAGCGAGGAGGCGCCCTCCTGATACGCGCGGAGCGACATGGCCGCTACCCGATCCGCGCTGGCCACGAGCGCCCGATCGCGGACCGCACGCGCCACCGCGAGGTCACGTTCGCGCCGGGACCGCGCCACCTCTGCGCGGTTCTCGACCATCGCCAGCTGGAGCTCCGCCGACGCGCGCTGCCGCTCGGCCGCCGCCTGCGCGATCGGTCCCCGGTTCCGGTCGAGCAGCGGCAGGGGGATCGACACGCCCACCGTGGGGAGCAGGCCCGGCTCGCTCCCCGTCGGGTCGCGCCCCTCCACCCCCGCCGTGATAATCGGAAGGTTGAAGAGGCTCCGCCGCTGCACGCGGAGCGCCAGCTCCGACGCGGTCAGGGCCGCGCGCGCCGCCGCGACCTGGAGGGGCGTCCCCGCCATCGCCGCGAGCCCCGTGTCCGGCGGCAGGGCGAGGCTGTCCACCGGCTGCACCGCCACGCCGTCGCTCGCCAGTCCCATGACCGTCTGGAGATCGAGGAGCGTCGAGACGAGGGTCAGCGAGTCCGCGGTCGCGAGGTTCCGCTGCTGGCCGGCGAAGACCGTCGCCAGCTCCACGTCGAGATCGCTCGCGTCGCCGGCGTCGCGCCGCAGCACGGCCATGCGGCGCAGGCTGTCGGCGGCCACGGCGTTGCGCGCCGAGAGACGCGCGTGCGCCGCCGCGGCGAGGGCGCGAGTGTAGGTCGTGTCGGCATCCACCGCCACCGCCGCCCTCTCGAAGTCGAGCCGGTACCCCGAGGCCTCGCGCGCCGAGCGCGCCGACGCGATGCGGTCGCGGCGCAGCCAGGGATAGTCGATCGGGAGCTCCACCGTCGCGTGGAGCTGCGGCACCGACTTCGAGTAGCTCGTCGCGAGCACGGGGTTGGGCAGCGCGCGCGCGGCGAGGAGCGCGGCGCGCGCCGCCGTGGGATCGGCGCGCGCGAGGGCGAGCCGCGGACCCCGCGCGAGCGCGGCGGCCACGGCATCCGACCGGGTGATGGGCGTTTGTGCGCCGGCGCCCGCGGCCCAGAGGCCACAGGCGCCGGCGGCGATCGTCAGAAGTAGGCGCATGCCCCCTTCGGCTGGCGCGTGTCCCCGAATACTCCCTCCTTCACGCCTTCGACGCCAGCGGTGCGGGACACATGCGTCGGCGCGACGCCGCCATGCGCGCGCAAAGATTCCTTGATTCAAACGTCCGAGGCGTCTCGTCCGTAGATTTACGGGTGCCCGTCGGGCACCACTCCCCAGGCGAGCGGCCGGACCGCCCTCCTCCCGGGGAGACGTCTCACCGGACCGCGCCCGTCGCCGGGTGCCGACCACCTCGAGGATAGCATCGATGCGTAGAGTGATCCTGCCGCTTGCCGCGGCCATGGCACTCGCCTGCCATGACGCGCGGCGCGCGCCGACGCTGCTGGTCTCCGTGCCAGCCGCGGCGCGCGACGTCGAGGTCCGCGTCCAGGCCACCGGCGCCCTCGAGCCCATCGATCCCGTCGACATCCGCTCCAAGACGACGGGCATCGTGCGGCGCGTCCCGGTGGACGTCGGCATGAACGTCGGCCGCGGCGCGCTGCTCGTGCAGGTCGACGACCGCGACGTGCGCAACCAGTACGAGGAGGCGCTCGCCGACGACGTCACCGCGTTCGCCGCGCTCGGCAACGCCCGCCTCTCGCGGACGCGCTACGACTCGATGTACGCCAAGCGCGTCATCACCGTCGCGGCGCACGACAGCAGCACGGCCTCGTTCGCCAGCGCGCACGCCAACGCCGTCGGCAAGCGGGCGGACCTCGACGTCGCGCGCCAGCACCTCGAGGAGGCGACGATCGTCTCGCCGATCGCGGGTACCATCATCTCGAAGACGGTCCAGCAAGGACAGCTCATCCAGTCCGCCATCGGCGTGTACGGTGGCGGCGCCACGCTCATGACCGTCGCCGATCTCGGCCGGGTCCGCATGAAGGTCAACATCGCGGAGGCGGACATGGGCAACGTGCGCATCGGCGAGAAGGCCTCCATCGTCGTCGATGCCTTCCCGGACCGCTCCTTCAACGGGGTCGTGGAGAAGATCGAGCCACAGGCCATCGTCGATCAGGGAGTCACCTTCTTCCCCATCATGGTCAGCATAGACAACCATGAGCGCCTGCTCATGCCCGGCATGGACGGCGAGGTCACCATCCTCGCCGACAGGCGCTCCAACGTCCTCGCCGTGCCCGCGGATGCCGTCCGCGGCGCGAGCGAGCTCTCTTCCGTCGCCCGGCTGTTCGGCATCAAGGCCGATTCGCTCAACCTCCAGCTCCGCCCGGAGCTGATCCCGGACCCCACCTCCGGCAGCACCGGCGGCCATTTCGTCGTCGTCGCGCGTCCGGACAGCAGCTACGAGCTGCGGAGCATCGAGCTCGGCGTCACGGACCTGCAGTGGTACGAGGTGAAGAGCGGCCTCGCGGCCGGCGAGCGCGTCGTCCCGATCAGCGAAGCGGCGCTCCAGCGCCCCGCCCAGCCGCCGGTGCTGCGCCTCGCGGCGGCGATTCGCAAGCCCGGTTTCGTCGCGGAGCCGGCGGGGGCACCGAGGAAGTGACCCGCCACGCTCCATACGCCGCGCTCGTCCTGCTCGCGGCCTGCATCAGCGGGCCGCCGAAGATCGAAGGGGTCGCCGGCGCCGCGCCTCGCCCGAGCGTCGAGTGGGTGCCCCCGCGCAACGCGGTCCCCAGGGAGTCCCGCCCCGTCGCCCCGTCAGTCTCGACGGTCGCGCTGCAGCACCTGACGATTCCCGACATCATCGACCTCGCCCTCACGAACAACCCCGCGACGCGGCTGTCCTGGGCCCAGGCCCGCGCCGCCGCCGACGTCTTCGGCTCCACGCGCGGCCGGCTGCTCGCCCCGAACGTCAGCGCCACGGCGAACGCCGCACGGTCGCGCGCCGCGGCCATCCCCGGCCGCCCCGCGCTCGACCGCACGCAGATGGCGCCGGGCGTGAACCTCTCCTGGCTCGTGCTCGACTTCGGCGGCCGCGCCGGCAGCATCGACGTGGCGCGCCAGACCGCGGTCGCCGCCGGCTTCACGCACAACGTGACGGTGGAGAACACGGTCCTGCAGACCGAGGCGGCGCTGTTCGGCTACATGGGGACGCGCGCCCTGCGCGACGCCGCCCAGGCCACCGTGCAGGAGGCGCAGGCGAACGTCGCCGCCGCCGAGGAGCGGCACCGGGTGGGCCTCGCCACGATCGCCGACGTGCTCCAGGCGCGCACGGCGCTGTCGCAGGCGCAGCTCGACCTGGAGACTCAGGAGGGCGCGCTGCACATCGCGCTCGGCGCCCTCGCCTCGTCGATGGGTCTCCCCGCGAACACGAACTTCCAGGTCCCGACCGTCCCGGCGACGGATTCGGTCTTCCAGGTGTCCGTCTCGGTGGACTCGCTGATCGCCGTCGCCGTGCGGGAGCGCCCCGACGTGGCGGCGGCGGAGGCGCAGGCCCAGGCGGCGTCGGCCCAGATCCGGGTCGCCCGCTCCGCCGAGTACCCGAGCCTCGGCTTCAGCTCCGCCGCCGGCTACACGAGCCTCACGAATCCCACCTTCCGCGGGCCCACCTACTCGCTCGGCCTGAGCCTGCAGCTCCCCGTGTTCAGCGGCGGCTCCCAGGAGTACGACGTGGCCGCCGCCCAGGCGCAGCTCGAGGCGGCGGACGCCCGCGCGGCGACCATCCGGCAGCAGGTCGTGCTGCAGGTGCTCACCGCTTACTATGGACTGCAGACGGCGACGCAGCACGTGACGACCGCGGCGGATCTGCTCGCCAGCGCGCAGCAGAACGAGCAGGTCGCGCTCGGACGCTACCGCGAGGGCGTCGGCAGCATCGTCGACCTCCTGCTCGCGCAGAGCGCCCTGGCGAACGCGCGGGCCCAGGCGGTCCAGACGCGCTGGCAATGGCGCATGGCGCTCGCGCAGCTCGCGCACGATGTCGGCGTCCTCGGTGTCCGGGGCGAGCCGCTCGCGCCGATCGGCACCGATTCCCTGCACACGAAACGATGAATCCGTCCTTCCTCCCCCACTCCCGCCGGTCCGCGTTCGCGCTCTCGCTGCTGCCGGTGCTCACGCTCGTCGCCGCGTGCGGCAGCAAGGCGCCGGCGCGCCAGCCGACCGTCCCCGTCGAGGTGGCGCCGGTGGTGCGCGTCTCGGCGCCCGTCGTCGTCACCGCGAACGGCGTGGTCGAGCCGCTGCAGACCGTGCAGGTGCGTGCCCAGGTCGGCGGCACCCTCACCCGGGTGAACTTCCACGAGGGCGACGAGGTCTCGGCGGGGCAGGTCCTCTTCCAGATCGACCCGCGCTCCTTCCAGGCGGCGCTGCGGCAGGCGGAGGCCACGCTCGCCCGCGACGCGGCGCAGGCCGAGAACGCGAAGCGCGACGCCGAGCGCTATCGCGCGCTCGTGGCGAAGGACTACGTCACCAAGTCGCAGGCCGACCAGGCGGAGGCGAATGCGACGGCGCTCGCCTCGACCCTCGAGGCCGATCGCGCGGCCGTGGAGAACGCGAAGCTCAACCTGGGCTACACGACGATCCGCGCGCCGATCACCGGCCGGACGGGGAGCCTCCTCGTCAGGCAGGGGAACCTCGTCACGGCCAACTCGACGCCGCTCGTCGTCATCAACCAGCTCCAGCCGATCCTCGTGCGCTTCCCCGTGCCGCAGCGCGACTTCGCCGCGCTGCAGCGGCGGGCGTCGCGCGGCCCGGTGCCCGTGCGCGTGATCGCGGCCGACAGCACGCCGATCGCCGAGGCCGGACAGCTCTCGTTCATCGACAACGCCGTGGACTCGCTCACGGGAACCGTGACGGCCAAGGCCCGGTTCGTGAACGGCGGGCGCCAGCTCTGGCCGGGCGAGTACGTCGGCGTCAGCGTCGAGCTCGACGTGCAGCCGAACGTCCTCGTGGTGCCGAGCGAGGCGGTGCTGAACGGTCCGGACGGGAACTACGTATTCGTCGTGGACCAGTCGAAGAGCGCGCGCGTCCGGCCGGTGACCGCCGGCCGTGCCGTCGGCGATCAGACGGTCATCGACAAGGGGCTCGTGGCCGGTGAGGTGGTGGTGATCGACGGCCAGTCGCGGCTCGTACCGGGCGCGAAGGTCGAGATCAAGGCGGCGGCTCCCGCCGCGAGGACCGGGACATGAACATCTCCGCGCTCTTCATCCGGCGGCCGGTCACGACCATCCTCGTGATGGTCGGCATCGTCGTCTTCGGCATCGAGGCGTACAACCGGCTGCCGGTGAGCGACCTGCCCACGGTCGACTTCCCCACCATCTCGGTGAGCGCGAGCCTCCCCGGCGCGAGCCCGGAGACCATGGCCGCCGCGGTGGCGACGCCGCTCGAGAAGCAGTTCTCGACGATCGCCGGCATCGACAACATGACGTCGACGTCGAGCCTCGGCTCGACGAGCATCACCCTGCAGTTCTCGCTCGACCGCGACATCGACGCCGCCGCGCAGGACGTGCAGGCGATGATCGCCAAGACGCTGCGCGACCTGCCGCCGGGGATCATCCCGCCGTCGTACCAGAAGGTGAACCCGGCGCAGCAGGCGATCCTGTACTACGCGCTGACGACGTCGCTGATGAAGCTGTCCGATCTCGACGACTACGCCGAGACGGTGCTCGCGCAGCGCATGTCCATGGTGCCGGGGGTCGCGCAGGTCGCCGTGTACGGGTCGCAGAAGTACGCGGTGCGCGCCCAGCTCGACCCGACCAAGCTCGCCTACCAGAAGATCGGCATCGACGAGGTGGCGAGCGCGATCGCGCAGCAGAACGTGAACCTGCCGACGGGCGTGCTCTGGGGGCCGAAGCGTGCCTTCACCGTGCAGGCCAACGGGCAGCTCACCGACGCGGCGGGGTTCCGCAAGCTCGTCGTCGCCTACCGCAACGGCGCGCCGGTGCACCTCGGGGATCTCGGCCAGGTCCTCGACGGCGTGCAGAACAACAAGGTCGCGAGCTGGTACGTGGACCAGCGCTCGATCGTGCTCGCCGTGCAGCGCCAGCCGGGGACGAACACCGTCGCCGTGGCCAGCGGCGTGAAGCAGCTGCTCGAGAAGCTGCGCCCGCAGATCCCGCCGAGCGTCGAGATCCACCCGCTGTTCGACCGCACGCAGTCGATCCAGGAGTCGGTGCACGACGTGAAGTTCACGCTCGTGCTGACGCTGTGCCTCGTCATCGCCGTCATCTTCCTGTTCCTGCGGAACGCGTCGGCGACGATCATCCCGAGCCTCGCGCTGCCGATCTCCGTGATCGGCACCTTCGCGGTGATGTACCTGCTCGGCTACAGCCTGGACAACCTGTCGCTGATGGCGCTGACGCTCGCCGTCGGCTTCGTCGTCGACGACGCGGTCGTGATGCTGGAGAACATCGTCCGGCACATGGAGCTGGGGAAGGAGCCGATGCGCGCGGCGATGGACGGCGCGGCGGAGGTGGGGTTCACGATCCTCTCGATGACCATCTCGCTCGTCGCGGTGTTCATCCCCATCCTCTTCCTCGGCGGGGTCGTCGGCCGGCTGTTCCACGAGTTCGCCGTCACCATCGCCGTGGCGATCCTCGTCTCGGGCTTCGTGTCGCTCACGCTGACGCCGATGCTCTCGAGCCGCTTCCTGCGGCCGGAGCACGACCAGGAGCACGGGCGGTTCTACGAGGCCACGGAGCGCGTCTGGCAGGCGCTGATCGGGCGCTACGACCGGAGCCTCCACTGGGTGATGCGCCACCGGCGCGCGACGATGATCTTCTCGTTCGGCATCCTCGTCGCCACCGCGGTGCTGTTCGTGTTCGTGCCGAAGGGGTTCATCCCGAGCGAGGACACGGGCCAGCTCTACATCACCACCGAGGCGGCGCAGGGGATCTCGTTCGACGACATGATGGCGCACCAGCGGCGGATCGCGGACATCGTGCAGCACGACCCGAACGTCGCCGGCTTCATGTCGGCGATCGGGGGCGGCGGCCCGACCTCCGCGGGCAACCAGGGGCGCCTGTTCATCACCCTCAAGCCGCGCAACGAGCGCCAGAGCGTCGACGACATCATCCAGGAGCTGCGCCCCAAGTTCGCGCGCGTCCCCGGCATCGTCGTCTACATGCAGAACCCGCCGGCGATCCAGGTGGGCGGCCGCGTGTCGAAGAGCCTGTACCAGTTCACGATGCAGAGCTCCGACATCGCCTCGCTCTATCCCGCCGCGCAGAAGCTGGTGGACGAGGCGCGCCGGTCGTCGCTCGTGCAGGACGTGACGAGCGACCTCCAGCTCGGGAACCCGCAGGCGAGCATCCAGATCGACCGCGAGCGCGCCGCCTCGCTCGGCGTGAGCCCGGCGGCGATCGAGCAGGCGCTGTACGACGCCTACGGCTCGCGCCAGGTGTCGACGATCTACACGCCGAACAACGAGTACTGGGTGATCATGGAGCTCCTCCCCCAGTACCAGGCCGACCTCTCGGCGCTGTCGCTGCTCTACGTGCGCTCGCAGAACGGGACCCTCGTGCCGCTCAGCGCCGTCTCCTCGATCTCGCAGAGCGCGGGCGCGGTGACGGTCAACCACTCCGGCCAGCTCCCGTCGGTGACGATGTCGTTCAACCTGCGCCCGGGCGTCTCGCTCGGCGACGCGGTCACGGCGGTGCAGCACATCGCCGACCAGGTGCTTCCCGGGTCGGTGAACACCGCGTTCTCGGGGACGGCGCAGGCGTTCCAGGAGGCGCAGGCGGGACTCCTCGCGCTCCTCGTCATCGCCATCTTCGTCATCTACGTCGTGCTCGGGGTGCTGTACGAGAGCTTCATCCACCCGCTGACGATCCTCTCGGGCCTTCCCTTCGCCGCGTTCGGCGCGCTGCTCACGCTCCTCATCTTCCACATCGACCTGAGCGTGTATGCCTTCGTCGGCATCATCCTGCTCGTGGGCCTGGTGAAGAAGAACGCGATCATGATGGTGGACTTCGCCGTCGAGGCGGAGCGCACCCAGGGGCTGCCGGCCGACGAGGCGATCATCCACGCGTCGCTGATCCGCTTCCGCCCGATCATGATGACGACGATGGCGGCGCTCATGGGCACGCTGCCGATCGCGCTGTCCGTGGGCGCCGGCGCCGAGTCGCGCCGCCCGCTCGGCGTCGCGGTGGTCGGCGGGCTCGCGTTCTCGCAGTTCATCACGCTGTACGTGACGCCGGTCGTCTACACGTACATGGAGACGGTGAGCCAGCGCCTCGGGCGCGTGATGGAGCGGCTGAGCGGCCGCAAGCGCCACGCGCAGCATCCGGAGCTGGAGCTGGCGCTGAAGCAGGACAGCGCGGCGGACTGATCGCGGGAGGCGGGAGGCGGGAGGCGGGAGGCGGGAGGCGGTGGGGACGAGGGACGAGGGACGAGGCCTCGTCCCTCGTTGCGTTCCGGCCCCGCGTCGTGCCGTGGGCCACTCTATCAGGGCGGTTTCCAAAGAGCCGACGCGAATTGATCGGAGCTCGTGCGGATCGGCGCGAACATGGGGACAGGGGTGAGGTCGACGGGTCCCGGGCCGGCCGCGGCGAGGGGAGGCGTCGCCATACCCGGAGCGATTCGCACGGATTCGGCAGTTCATTCGTGATCATCCGCGACTCACCTGCGTGTGATGCCGTCGCGGCGCGCGGAGCGCAACGCACGGCGCGACGAGCCCGACGAGCGGGACGCACCGCATCCCCACCCTGTCGGCCATTCCCTGACCCCACGCCTCGCGGATCCCTCTCACATCTTCCCCCTTCCTCCCGACGGAACCGCTTCGGCACCAAAGCGACATTCCCGAGCAGGCCGCTCCGCTTTTCCCACCTCTCCCTGCCGCGGAAGGACGATCTCCATGCCGAAGCTCGCCAGAACGCTCACGCTCATGGCCGCCCTGCTCCTCGCCGCCACCCTCGCGCTTCCCATCTGGCGCATCAGCCTCATCGCCCCGCAGTACCCCGAGGGGCTCGGGATGCAGATCCGGCTGAACACCGTCGAGGGCATCCGGCAGCAGGATCTCGCGAACATCAACGAGCTGAATCACTACATCGGGATGAAGACGATCGACCCGTCGGCGATGCCGGAGCTGCACTACATGCCGTGGATCGTCGGCGCGCTCGTCGTCCTCGGGCTCCTCGTCGCGCTCGTCGGTCGGCGCGGACCGCTCTACGCCTGGATCGCCGCCCTCGCCGTGAGCGGTGGGGCGGGGCTCGCCGACTTCTGGCGGTGGACGTACGACTTCGGCCACCACCTCGACACCGAGCACGCCATCATCAAGGTGCCCGGGATGGTGTACCAGCCGCCGATGATCGGGGTGAAGCAGATCCTGAACTTCCGCGCCGCATCCTGGCCCGCGCCCGGCGGGCTGCTGCTCGGCGTCGCCTTCGCGCTCGGGGCGTGGGCGCTCATGGTCGTGGTCCGCTCGCGCTCGGCCGGCCCGGACGCGCGCCTGCTCGGAGCCACGGCATCGAGCCGCCAGGCCGCCTGAGCACCGCCATGGCGGGACCGGACAAGGCCAGCCTCCGCACGCTCGACGTGCTCGGCGCGGCGCTGGCCAACATCGCCAACGCCAGCAACGCGCGCGTGCTCGACGCGGCCGCCGTTCGCGAGCTGCTGCGCGAGGTGGGCTGGTGCACGCTCGCCGCGGTCGACATCACCGGCGCGGCGACGACGCGGCCGTATGCCGTGCCGGTGGGCTACGCCTATCTCGACGACACGCTCTACTTCGCCACGGGCGAGGGGCGGAAGCTGCGCGCGATCGAGCGGCACCCGAAGGTCTGCCTCACGATCACCGACATCGAGACCTTCCACCGCTGGCGATCCGTGGTCGTGAGCGGCCGCGCCCTCCCGGTGACCACCGCGGCCGGGCGCGCGACCGTCATCCAGGCGTACGTGCAGCAGCGGCGGCCGGGCAACCGGCTGCTCACCGCGGGCGACGGCACGCGACTGCTTTCCGCGCACCTCTTCCGGGTGGAAGTCGAGGAGATGCAGGGGCGGGCCGCGGAGCTGGGGCCGAGCGTGACGGAAGACGAGCACCTGGCCCGCACGGCCGGTGCCCTCGCGCAGCTCCTGCGTGCCAGCGTTCGTCTCGAGCGCGCGACGGAACGCCCGGCCGGCGGCGATCCGGATCCCCGCGGCTATCGGCGCCTCCTCGCCGGCCTCGAGCTGCTCACCTCGCGCCAGCGCCGCCTGCTCGGCGACGGCCTCGAGGCCCTCCTCGACGCGAGCGGCATCGAGCCCGCGGACGCCGCCGACGTCGGCCGCGAGGCGCGCTGATCGACGTCAGAGCCGCACCACCGCCGCGGCCCACGGCCCGGGATCGGTGTCCTGCTGGTAGAGTCGATCGAGATCCACGAGCACGTCGACGGCGTCGCGGCGGATCGCGAAGCGGTCCATGGATCGCTTCGCGCGTCCCTCGATCAACGTGCCGTCGCCGCGAAAGAGCGAGTGGTGCTTGGGACAGTGGAAGCCGCGTCGATCGGCGTCCCAGCGGAGCGCGGTGTTCTGGTGCGGGCACGCCAGCGAGAACGCGTACACCGCGCCGTCCACCCGGGCGATGATCACCGATTCGCCGGCGTCGATCGTGACGCCGTCCGCGGAGGGAATGGCGTAGCGTCGCTCGCCGCTCGCGCCGCTCGACCCGAGCGAGGCGAGGATGCCGAGCACCGCGGCAGCCCCGGCCGCCGCGTCCCCGAGGAACACGCGGCGGCTGCAGTGACAGTCGCGACCGCACGCCCGCATCACCGCACCGTGATCGTGCCAGACATCGCCGCGCCGTGCACGGTGCAGTGGTAGTTGTAGGTGCCCGCGTTCTGGAAGGTGCGGCTGAAGGTGCCGCTCGACTGCGTGTCCGACGCGACGTTGCTGCCGTCGTCGAAGGTGACGTTGTGCGGGTTGGAGCCGCTCCACGTCCACGTCACCGTGGTGCCCGGCGCGACGGTGGTGGCGTTCGGGCTGAACGAGTTGTCGCGGACCGAGATCGCGTTGCTCGTCGATCCACCGCCACCACCTCCACCGTTGTTGCCGCCGGTGTTCGTGCCGGTCGGCGAGCCGCTCCCGCCGCAGCCCGCGAGCGCGAGCAGGACCGAGAGCTGGGCGACGGCGAGCGTGCGCACGAGCAGCGTGGAGCGACGCATGATGATGCCTCCTCTGGAACGCGACCTCGTTCGTGCCGCGGCGGGACGGGTGCGCGGCGGGATGCCGCGGACGTACCGGCCGGCCGTGGGCGAATCACGCCACGGCCGGCCTGGTTCCACGTCGGGCTGCCGTCAGTTGCCGAGCTGGTCGAGCAGGTGCTGCGCCATCTCCATGTGCGCCTGGAACGCCGGCGCGACCTTCTTGACGAGGTCCTTCACCTGCTCGTTGTGCAGCGACGGAAGGAGGGTCTGGTTGACGGCATCGATCACTGCCTTGTGGAAGCGCACCTCGTGCTCGAGGAAGGCGCGGTCGAACGCCTTGCCGTGCGCCTCCTCGAGCTCGCGCATCGCCGTCGCGTGGTCCTTCGCCATGGCGAAGTCGCGCGGAGGCGTCGGGGTCACCCCCAGCTTCGTCGCCAGGTCGCGCCCCTGCTGCCGCACGGCGCGGTGGTCGCGGACGAGCTGCGCGGCGAAGTCGCGCAGCGCCCTGGTCGTCGCCTTCCGCGCGCCGAGGGCGCCGGTCTCCATGTCCCAGCTGTTCGCCGCGTCGAAGATGGCGACGATGGTCGGGTCGTTCAGGGTGGCCGCGGGTGCCGCGGCGGCCGCCGGTCCCTGCGCGCGCGCCGCGGCCGGGAGGAGCGAGAGGGTGCCGACGGCGCCGAGGACGCCGAGCGAGAGGACGACGGACCGCATCGAGAAGTGCCGCATGTGAGCCTCCGAGATCTGGACGTGAACCGCGAGGACTGCTGCCGCGAAGCGATGCTAAGGCCGGCCGGTGAATATGTCAATGAACACTTTGACTTATTCTCCGGCCACGAGAGAGGGCGCCTCCCGGCGCCCTCTCCCCTGCCCGGCCGCCTGCCGCCCCCGCTCAGCTCACGAGCTGCTTCAGCGCCTGGAGCGTCTGCAGCGTCGCCGCGCTCGGCGACGCGCCCGCCGCCACCGCCTGCACCATCGTGTCGTCGCGGTCGTACAGGTCGTTCCCGAAGTAGAGCTGCCCGTCGCGCATGTACGCCGTGAAGTAGGCGATGTACACCGGGATCCGGTGCGGCAGGTCCACCTGGTGGTTGTCCGGACCGTCGTGCATCTGCCGCTGGACGCGGTCCATCGGCCAACCCAGCACCCACGACGCGAGCTGCGCCGGCTTCTCCAGGCGGATGCACCCGTGGCTGAACGCGCGCACGTCCTTCTCGAAGAGCTGATCCTCCGGCGTGTCGTGGAGGTAGATGTTGAAGTCGTTCGGGAACATGAACTTCACGAGGCCGAGCGAGTTCTTCGCTCCCGGGAGCTGGCGGATGCGGCGGGTGCCGTGGTCGTCGTACACCTCGTAGTTGTTCCGCTCGAGGTACGACGGGTCCGCCTCGGCCTTCGGCCAGATTTCCCTCGCGGCGATGCTGTCGGTCACCAGCCAGTACGGCCGGAAGACCACGTACTGCATGTAGTCGCTGAACACCGGCGTGCGCCGGTCCTCGTACTCCGCGCCGACGATCACCTTCATCTCCAGCGCCTTCTGGCCGCTGTCGTACGCCTCGAGCCGGAAGGCGGGCACGTTCACGAGGATGTACCGCGAGCCGAGGGTCCGCGGCATCCAGCGGAAGCGTTCGAGGTTCGCCGCGATCTGGCCGAGGCGGTAGTCGGCCGGCTTGTTGAGCGCGTCCACCGTCTCGCTGCCGAGGATCGAGTCGACGCCGATGGCGTGCCGCGCCTGGAACTCGGCGAGCGCCCCGGCGAGCTGCCGGTCGTAGACGGCACGGCCGCCGGCGGCGCTGGCTCCCGCCGGCGCGGGCGGCGCGCCGGCGCCGGCGGTGTAGCCCTCCGCGGCGAGACGCGCGCGCAAGGCCTGGAGCCGCGCGGGCGAATCCGTGTCCCCCGGCTTCAGCGCACGGCCAGCCGGCACACTCGGCCAGCCGCCGCGCGCGACGAGGCCGCGATAGGTCGCGAGCGCCTTGCGCAGGCCGTCGTAGCCGGGGTCCTCCGGCCGCATCGCCGCGATCGACGCGGCGAGCGAATCGTTCCGCAGCGAGCGTACGAGCGCGCTGTCCACGTGCTCTTCCTGCGGATTGATGTGCCAGCCCTGCGACATCTTCCGCGGATCGATCTCGCCGGTGAGCAGGTCCTCGCCGAGCGTCACGTACGCGGACGTGAGGAGCACGTCGGCGTCGGCGAGCTGCTCGGCGGTGGGCTGCTTCGCCTGCTTGAGGGCGGCGAGCGCGCGCTGGAGATCGGCCAGCGGGATGTCCTGGAAGTCGAGCGCGTCGTTCGTCGCGTCGTTCAGCGCGTCGATGAGCGCCGGCGCGCGCTGCGGGTCGGTGCCGTTCTCGCGCAGCCAGAGCGGCGACCCGGCGAAGGTCTTGTACAAGGTGTGAACATGATGCCAGCGATCGGCGCTGACGTTCGCCGGCGGCGATCCGTCGAGGCGCACGTCGATCGCGTGCTTCACCTGGTCGAGGGGCACGGCCTGGATGGCGTTGCCCGGCCGGGGCACCCAGTTCAGGGCGACGTCTCCCCTCGATTCATTCCGGCTCCTGCATGCCGAGCCGAGCAGGAGCAGCGGGATGAGCAGCCAGGTGGCCAGCGTGTGCAGGTGCTTCGCGTTCGATCGGTGATCCATCATCGGGTCCTTCGCTCCTCGTTCATCCACGGCGCGGTTGCGGCGACCGCGCCCCCGACCCAGCAATAAGGCGAAATGCGGGCCAGGCCGAGGTTGGTCCCGGGAGGCGTCCTGAGCCGATGGCCGCAGCCTTGCACCGCCGGCGCGGATGATCCAGTGGATCGCTCATCTCGTCGGCTCGTTTGGCTACGCGGGCGTGGCGCTGCTCATGGCGATCGAGAACGTCGTCCTCCCCCTGCCATCCGAGCTGATCATGCCGCTCGCCGGCTTCGAGTCCGCGGAGGGCGCGATGAGCCTGGTCGGGGTCATCGTCGCCGGCAGCATCGGCTCGGTGCTGGGCGCGCTGCCGGTGTACGCGGCGGCGCGCGGGCTCGGCGAGGAGCGGCTCACGGATTTCGTCGATCGCCACGGCCGCTGGCTTCTGCTGCGGCGCGCCGACATGGAGAAGGCGAACGACCGCTTCCAGCGACGGGGCAGGCTCGCGGTCTTCCTGAGTCAGCTCCTGCCAGGGCTGCGCGGGCTCATCGCGATCCCGGCCGGCTTCGCGCGCATGAACGTCGTCGTGTTCGCGATCGCGAACTTCGCGGGCACGCTCGTCTGGTGCGCGGTGCTCGCCTGGCTGGGCCACCTGCTCGGCGTCAACTACGCCAGGGTGGACAGGTACGTGGCGCCGGCGTCGTGGATCATCCTCGGCGCGCTCCTCGTGTGGGCGGCGGTGTGGCTGCTCCGTCGACGGCGGCAGCGGGCGCGCTGACCGGCGTCCCGCTCTCGCCGGTCACAGCGCGAACCGCCAGAAGCCCTCGCCGGTCTCGGGATCGATGAGGCGGCGCGCGCGCACCTGGAACACGCGCTCGAGGAGGGGCGCCGGAATCGACTCGGCATCGTCCGTCTCGTGCACCAGCCGCCCGCGCTCGAGCAGGAAGAAGCTGTCGCCGTAGTGGAACGCGACGTTGAGATCGTGCAGGATGGCGACGACGGTGCAGTCGTTGGCCAGCAGCCCGCGCGCGACGTCGAGCAGGTGGATCTGGTAGTGCACGTCGAGGCTGCTCGTCGGCTCGTCGAGGAAGAGGCACGTCGGCTCGCGCGGCTCGTCGTAGTTCCAGATCTGCGCCAGCACCCGCGCGAGCTGCACCTTCTGCTGCTCGCCGCCGGAGAGCGTCGGGTACTCCTGCGCGCGCTTCTCCACCATGCCCACCATCTCGAGCGCGCGCTCGACGATCGCGCGGTCGTGGCGGGACGGGGCGCGGCCGTAGTGCGGGTAGCGCCCCATGAGCACCACGTCGTGCACCGGGAGCGGGAAGGCGAGGTCCACGTGCTGCGAGAGCACGGCGCGCCGGCGCGCGAGGGATTCGCCGGGGATGCGCGCGACGTCCACGCCGTCGTACAGCACGCGGCCGCTCGTCGGGCGCACGAGCCCCGTGGCGATCTTCAGCAGCGTGGACTTGCCGGCGCCGTTCGGTCCCAGCACGACGTTGAAGCGCCCGGGACGGAAGCGCACGCTCACGTCGTCGAGGATGATCGTGTCCCCCGCGCGGTAGCCCACGCCCTGCACCTCAACCATAGAACCCCGCTCCGCCGCGCCGTTCCTCGCGCAGCAGGATCCAGAGGAAGATCGGCGCGCCGATGACGGCGGTGATGATGCCGATCGGCAGCTCCGCCGGCGGGATGATCACGCGCGCGACGATGTCGACGAGCTCCATCAGCACGGCGCCGAGCAGCGCGGACGCGGGAAGCAGGAAGGTGTAGTCGGACGACCGCAGGATGCGCAGGACGTGCGGCACCACCAGGCCGACGAAGGCGATCACCCCGACCATGGCCGTGGCGACCGCCACCATGATCGTGTTGACGATGAGGAGCTGGAGGATGAGCCGCCGCGGGTCCACGCCGAGCAGCGCGGCCTCGTCCTCGCCGAGCATGAGCGCGTTCAGCGACTTCCCGTAGCGCAGCGCCCACGCGAAGCAGGCGGCGAAGCAGAGCGCGACGAGCGCCACGCCGCGCCAGTCCGCGGTCGTGAACGTGCCGAGGTTCCAGAAGGTGATGTTGCGCGCCTGCGGGTCGCGGGCGACGTAGGAGAGGAAGCCGGTGCCGGCGCTGCACACCGCGTTCACGGCGATCCCCGCGAGAAGCAGGGTGAACACGTTCACCTTGCCGAACGAGCTGGAGAGCCGATAGACGAGCATCGTCGCGCCGAAGGCGCCGGCGAAGGCGAGCAGCGGCACGGCGAGGGAGCCGAGGGGCGCGGTGAAGGCGAACGTGCTCGCGCCGCCGAAGACGAAGACGAGCGCGGCCCCGAGCGCCGCGCCGGCCGAGGTACCGGCGAGCCCCGGCTCGACGATCGGGTTGCGAAAGAGCCCCTGCATCAGCGTCCCCGACACCCCGAGCACCGCGCCGGTGAGCGCGGCGAGCAGCACGCGCGGGAGGCGCAGCCGGAGGAAGACGTTCTCGCCGAGCGCGCTCGACGACGGCGCGTGCACGAGCCCCGCCGCGCGGCCGAGATACTCGACGATCTGCGCCGGGGTGAAGGTGAAGGCGCCGATCCCCGCCGACGCGAACAGCGCCGCGACGAGGAGGACCGCCAGGAGCAGGTGGATGCGGCCGAACGGCCAGCGCCTCAGCATCGTCCGCCGGCGCCCGTGGCGATCACCGTCGCGCGATGGAATCCGGGTGGAACCATTGCGCGAGCTTGCGGACGGTGGCCGGCGTGCGCGGACCGTGGTACATCACCTCGGTCTCGTCCACGCGGTAGATGCGCTTCGCGCGCCCCGCGGGCGTGAGCGCCACGCCGGGCAGCGCGGCGAACTGCGCGACGCCGCCCAGGCGATCGAAGCCGAGGTCGGTCGCCACGATCACGTCGGGCGCCGCCTTCGCGATCAACTCCGGCGTGAGCCGCGTCATGCCGCCCACCGAATCCACCGCGTTCACACCGCCTGCCCAGCGGATCATCTGGTCGGCCGCACTGCCGCGGTTCACGGCGAGGTAGTCGTTCACGAGCTGGCCGAAGTGCATGACGAGGACGCGCGGCTTCCGCTGGCCGCGCCAGCGCAGGGTGTCGGCCAGCGCCTCGGCCATCCCGCGCCGCCACGCCGCCAGTACGCTGTCGGCGTCGTGCTCGTGGTGGAAGGTCCGGCCGAGGCGCGCCATGAGCTGCTCGGCGCTGTCCGGCGTCGAGCCGGGATCCATGACGACCACGGGGATGCCGACCTTGCGGAGCTGATCGAGCACGCTCTGCGGCCCGACGTTGCCGTCGGTGAGGAACATGGTCGGCCGCATGGAGATGATCCCCTCCGCGCTCAGCGCGCGGTGATAGCCGACCGACGGCAGGCGCTTGATCTGCGGCGGATAGACCGAGGTCAGGTCGCGGGCGACGAGGACGCTCTCGGCGTGGATGTCGAAGAGGTACTCGTTGATCTGCTTCGAGACGCAGACCACGCGCTGGCCGGTGGACGTGGCCGCGCCGCGCTGGCAGGCGGTGAGCGCCAGCGCGGCGACGAGGAATTTCAGGTATCGCAAGGCGGGATCAGAAGCTGCCGACGGAGAGTCCGGCGCGCAGGGTGCGGGGGAGCCCCAGGTACTCGAGCGGGCCGGCCCAGTTCGCAGTGTACTGTCGGTCGAAGAGATTCTCGACGCTCACGAAGAGGTCCACGTCGCGCCGGATCGCGCGCCGCGCGTCGAGGTCGACGAGCGCGTACGGCGCCATCCGCGCGCCGCCGAGCGCGTGGTTCGGCCCTTCGTAGCGCCAGATCGCGTTCACCGTCGCGATGGACGGCGCGCTCCACGTCACGCGCGCCGAGCCGCGCTGGAGGGGCACGCGGTTCACCGGCTTGCCCGTGCTCACCACGCGTGCGTCGTCGTAGTTGTAGCTCGCGGAGAGCATGAGCTGCGGCAGCACGCGCACGCCGACCTCCGCCTCCGCGCCGTTTGCGCGCGCGCGGCCGAGGTTCTGCCGCTGGAGCACGACGCCGCCGGTGGCCGGATCCGGGCGCACGAAGGTGAAGTCGTCGAGGTCGCGATAGCGGTTGCCGAACACCGTCGCGCGCAGCTCCACGCTCGTCGCCGGCTCCCAGTCGAATCCCGCGTCCCACCCGGTGAGGTGCTCGGGGGTCAGCTCCGGATTCCCCATAAAGGTGTTCGGCCCCGCGTAGAACGTCCGGTACTCCTCGGAGAGCGTCGGCGCACGGAACGCCTGGTAGTACGAGCCGCGCAGCGTGAGCCCGGGCAGGAGCGCGTACCGCACCCCGATGCGCGGCGCGAAGGCGGAGTTGGCCTTCGCGTCGTAGTGCGTCGTGGCGCCGGCGGTGTTCGTGGTCGAGCCGGCGTAGCTCTTCCAGTCGTCGACGCGCGCGCTCGCCTCGATGCGGAGCGGCTCGACCGGCGCGAGCACGCCCTGCACGAACACGCCGCCGACCTGCTGCCGCCCACCCGCATCGCGCGTGGCGCCCCCCGCGGGATACACCGTCTCGTCCATCTCGCCGACCATGTAGCGGTAGTCCGCTCCCGCGGCGATCGACTCGAACATTCCGGCGGCGCGCGACCACTGCACCGAGCCGCCGAGGTCGTGGCTGGGGATGGACTGCGCCACGTTCGGCGACTCGCTGGTGCGCTGCGCGTTGACGATCGACGAGCGGCTGTCGTACTGCTGGTGCTGGCCGTAGGCGCGCAACTGCACGGTGCCGCCGAGGACGGAACCGAAGTTGCCGCCGAGGGCGCCGCTGGCGATGCGCCGGCGGTTCGGCTCCGTGAGCGGGGTGCCGAGGCTGCGGTCGTCGTCGAACCAGTTGGCGGACGCGAACACCGTGCGACCGGCGCCGAGCGCGTACTCCGCGCGGCCGGTGACGTTCCGGCGCGTCGTCTGGCTCGCCTGGTCCACGGGGCCGCGCTGGTCCGGCCGCAGGGTGTTGTAGCCGCCGCCGGTGCCGTAGTCGGCGCCGAGCGAGTAGCCGAGGGCGCGCGTCACGCCGCTGCCGTAGAGCGAGACGTCCGCGGCGCCGCGGCTCCCGCCGCTCGCCGTGACCTCGTACCCGTGCTGCACGATCGGCCGGCTCGTGATCGACACGACGCCACCCATCGCGTAATTGCCGTAGAGGCTCGAGCCGCCCCCCTCGAGCACTTCGACGTGGTCGAGCTGGAAACGCGGAGCGCGGTTCCACTGGATCCACTCGCCCCACGGATCGTTGAGCGGCACGCCGTCGAGGAGCACGAGCGTCCGCCCCTCGTCGGCGCCGCGGATGGAGACGATCTCCTCCGGCCCCGAGACGGTGCTCGACGTGCGCGGCAGCTCGACGCCCGGCATCTCGCGAAGGAGATCGTCCGTGGTCCGGGCCGGCGCGCTCCGCACCTGCTCCGGCGAGAGCACGTTCACGGTGGCCGCGACCTCGTTCGCCGGCTGCGCGGTTCGCGTCGCACTGACGACCATCTGCGACAGGAGCACCGAGCCGCGCCGCAGCGCGAAATCGGCGGTGGTCGTGGAGCCGACCGTCACCCGCACCGTGCGATGCGCCGGCTCGTGACCGATGGACGTGGCGGTGACCTCGTAAGATCCGGCGGCGAGGCCATCGAGCCGGTACCGCCCCCGCTCGTCGGTCACCGCCGCGCGCTGCACCCCCACCACGGTCACCCGCGCGCCCGCGAGGGGGAGCGCCGGCGTCTCCGTCACCGTACCGGTGATGGTCCCCGTGGCCTGGGCGAGCACGGACGAGGGGATGGCGAGCACGACGCCGAGCAGCACGACGAGCGCGATGGACGCGAAGGCGCCGCGGGACGAACGGGATGGCTGGCGGGACTCCACGAGCGTTGGCCTCCTGAGGTGGGAACGGGGCCGGTCATCCCGGGCCCCGTCTCAAGATACGCATCCCAGCGCGCCAATGCTGCCGCCGCCGGCGCCCGTGGCCGGTCGCGCTCAGCCGAGCTTCGGTCGAGAGCAGTGCGTTAGTGGCATAGGAATCAGGAACTGATCACGGCGTCACTAGTTGCTCGTTCCTATCACCTATCTGGTGTCCTTCTCGACCCTCGACCCCCGACCCTCTCGTTCAGCGGTTCACTCATACCTCAAGGCCTGTATCGGATTCAGCGCCGCCGCCTTGCGCGCGGGATAGAAGCCGAAGAACACGCCGACCAGCGCCGAGAAGCCGACGGCGATCAGCGCGGCGCCGGGCGGAGTGGACGTCGCCCAGCCGGTCAGGTGGCCGAGCAGCGCCGCGCCGGCGAAGCCGGTGCCGAGGCCGATCAGTCCACCGAGCGTGCTCATGACGACGCTCTCGACGAGGAACTGCGTGAGCACGTCCGAGCCGCGCGCGCCGATCGCCATGCGGACGCCGATCTCGCGCGTCCGCTCCGTCACCGAGACGAGCATGATGTTCATGATCCCGATGCCGCCGACGAGGAGCGACACCGACGCGATCGCGGCGAGCAGATAGGTCATGACCGCCGTCGCGCCCTCGGCCGCCTGCGCCAGCTCCGTCTGGTTGCGGACGGTGAAGTCGTCATCCACGCCGTCGGCCAGCCGGTGCGACTCGCGCATGATCTGCTCGATCTCGTTCTGCGCCGCCGGGATCTCGTCCGGCGACGAGGTGCTGGCGAGGATCGCGCCGAGCCGCATGAAGCCGCTCAACCGCTCCTGCGCCGTCGTGTACGGCATGAGGATCACGTCGTCCATGTCCTGCCCGCTCGACGTCTGCCCCTTCGCGGCGAGCACGCCGATCACGGTGAAGGGCGCGTGGCCGATCTGGATCTCCGAGCCCACGGGGTCCATCCCCGGGAAGAGGTTGTTCGCCACCGTCGCGCCGATCACCGCCACCTTCCGCGCCGAGCGCACGTCCTGGTCGGTGAAGTAGGCGCCGGACGAGACGTTCCAGTCGCGGATGATCGGATAGTCCCCGGAGACGCCGTTCACCGTCGTCCGCCAGTTGTTCTGGTTCGCGATCACCTGCGCGTGCGTCATGATCACCGGCGACACGCCCGTGAGCGTGGTGGCCTCGCGCTTCAGCTTCTCGGCGTCGGCCGGGGTGAGCTTGTTGAGGGCGCCCGCGCCCTGGTTGACGCCGCCCTGCGTGACCGCGCCCGGGGTGACCATGATCAGGTTCGTCCCGAGGTTGTTGATCTGGTCCGCGATGCGCGACTGCGCCCCCTGGCCGACCGCCACCATGACGATCACGGCGCCCACGCCGATGACGATGCCGAGCATCGTGAGCAGCGTGCGCATCTTGTTCTTGCGGATGCTCTGCGTCGCGACCTTGAAGAGCGTCGACTGCTTCATGCGGCCTCCTTCGCGGGACGCGGGACGTGGGAAGCGGGAAGCGTTTCCTCCCGCAACTCGCTCGGCGCCGCGTCAACACCCGTGTGGTTCACGAGCTCCAGCAGGTCGTCGGCGGCGCGCCGGCGGGTGGCGACCGGGTGGTCGCGCAGGATCCGGCCGTCCTTCACCTCCACGATCCGCTTCGCGTACCGTGCCACGTCCGGCTCGTGCGTCACGAGCACGATCGTGATCCCCTGGTCGTTGAGCTCCTGGAAGAGCGCCATCACCTCGATCGTCATGCGGCTGTCGAGGTTACCGGTGGGCTCGTCGGCCAGGAGGAGCGTCGGCGAGGTCACGAGCGCGCGGGCGATCGCCACGCGCTGCTGCTGTCCCCCCGAGAGCTCGCTCGGCTGGTGGTCGAGCCGATCGCCGAGACCGACGCGCCGCAGCGCGTCGGTGGCGAGGGCCTTCGTGTCGCGCTTCCGGCCGCTGCGGTCGTAGAGCAGCGGCAGCTCGACGTTGTCGATCGCGCTCGTCCGCGCCAGGAGGTTGAACCCCTGGAACACGAAGCCGAGCTTCGCGTTGCGGATGTCGGCGAGCTGGTTCTTCGTCATGTTGTCCACCCGCGTGCCGTCGAGCCAGTACTCGCCCTCGCTCGGCACGTCGAGGCAGCCGAGGATGTTCATCAGCGTGGACTTGCCGGAGCCGGAGGAGCCCATCACCGCGATCATCTCGCCGGCGCGGACCGTCAGGTCCACCCCACGCAGTGCGAACACCTCGTTCTCGCCCATGCGGTAGACCTTCTTCACGTTCGCGATCCGGATGACGGGCCTGTCCGTCACGTTCTCCTCCGTCTTCATCAGAAGCCTCCCGGCCCGCCGGGGCCACGGCGCATCCCGCCCTGCGGCTGCAGCGGATTCGCCGTCGCGGTGCTGGTGGCACCGCCCGTGATGCCGATGATCACCGGCGTCCCCGCCGTGAGCCCGTTGCCGCTGACGACCGTGTTCTGGCCGTCGGTGAGCCCCGTCTGCACGCGCACCGGCGTCGGCTTGCCGTTCTTCATGACCCAGAGCATGGCGTGATTGCCGCTCGACCCCGTGCCCTGGCCGCCGCGCGCGGACGCGCCGCCGCCCATGCCGCTCCATCGCGCCGCGCCGCTGCCGCCGGTGGCGCCGCCGCCGCGCGCCGTGGAATCACGGCCGCCGCGCGTCGCGCCCGGCGTGATCCCCGCCGCCGCCAGCATCTCCGGCGTCGGCCGGAAGCGCAGCGCCGCGTTGGGCACGATCAGCACGTCGTTCGCCTCGCCCGTCTGGAACTGCACCGTGGCGGTCATGCCCGGAAGCAGCTTGTTCTTCGTGTTCCGCACGTCGACGACCACGGTGTAGTTCACGACGTTGTCCTGCGTCTTCGATTGCAGGCGCACCTGCTTCACGGTGCCCGAGAACGTCTCGTTCGGGTACGACTGCACGGTGAAGCTCACCGGCTGCCCGAGCTGGATCTGCCCGATGTCGCTCTCGTCCACCGACGCGAGGATCTGCATCCGGCCAAGGTCGTTGGCGATCAGGAAGAGCTGCGGCGCGGAGAGGCTCGCGGCCACCGTCTGGCCGACGTCCACGTTGCGCTCGACGACCACGCCGTCGATCGGCGCGTGGATGTAGGTGTAGCCGAGGTTCTTCTGCGCGCGCTGGAGCGCCACGTCCGCCGACTTCATCTCGGCCTGCGCGGCGAGATACGTCGACTGCGCCGCGCTGAACTCGCTCGCCGTGACGACCTTCGCGTCGTAGAGCTGCTTCTCGCGCCCGTACTCGCTCTGCGCCTGCTGGAGCTGCGCGCGCACCTTGTCGAGCCCGGCCTGCGCGTCCTGCACCGCCTGCTCCTGCAGCGTGGGGTCGATGCGCGCGAGGAGCTGCCCCTTCTTCACGTGGGCGTTGAAGTCCACGTAGATGGCGCTGACCTGCCCCGACACCTGGGTCCCGACCTGGACCGTCGTGTCCGCGCTCAAGGTGCCGGTCGCCGACACGCTCGACTGCAGGTTGCCGTGCTGGACGACCGCCGTCCGGTACGCCGGCGCCTCGTGCGCTTCGGCACGATGGTAGAACCAGGCGGTCCCCGCGCCGATCACGAGGATTGCGGCGGTCGCTGTGATGCGAATGTTCTTCATGTGATTCCCTCGAGATGTCGTTCTTCGCTCTCCCACTGTATCGCGTTCGACGCCGCCAAACGGCGCGCGCAGGGCCACTTGCACGTGCATGTCATGAACGGCACGCAGCCGTCACGAACGGCAGGCGGGCTCGGCGCGTAATCCAGACGGGGCTGGCTGGCACGACCGTCGCACGCGGGGTGAGACCGTGACCGACCCGAACACCACTGCCGTACGGCTGAGCCGCCGCGAGCTCGTCCTGATCGTCGCGTTCTGGACGTTCATGGCGATGCTCATGTCGGCGAACCGGCTGCTCGATCCGCGCGGCGGTGGACTGCGGAGCACGGCGTCCTCCGCCTTCGTCGCGCTCGCGTTCATCGAGGCGTACGCGTGGGCGCTGCTCACGCCGCTCGTGTTCTGGTTGGCGAGCCGGTACAGCGTCGAGCGGGGGAGCCGCGCGGCGCGCATCGCGCTCCTGCTCGGCGCGGGCATCGTCATCGCGATTGGCGTGGACGTCGCGATCGCCGCGCTGCGCGTCGCGCTCCTCCCGCCGCCGCCTGGCCCGCGACGCTTCCCGCCGATGACGCTGCTCTCGGCGGCACGCCGGCTCTGGTTCCTCAACGAGCTGGTGATCTACATGGGAGTGCTCGCCGCCGGCCTGGCGCGGGACTTCTCGCTGCGCTATCGCGCGCGCCGGGAGGAATCGGTGCGCCTGGCGGCCGAGACGGCGCGGCTGGAGGCCCAGCTCGCGGAAGCGCGGCTCGACGCGCTGCGCCGGCAGCTCGACCCGCACTTCCTCTTCAACACCCTGCACGCGATCTCGTCGCTCGTCGAGCGGGACCCGCGCGGCGTACGCCGGATGATCTCCCGGTTGAGCGAGCTGCTGCGGCACACGATCGAGGGCGCGACCGAGCAGGAGATCCCGCTCGAGCGCGAGCTGGAGCTCCTCGCCCGCTACGTGGAGATCATGCAGATCCGCTTCCAGGGACGGCTCGAGGTGGCGACGGACATCGAGGCGCGCGCCCGCGACGCGCTCGTGCCCAACCTCGTGCTGCAGCCGATCGTGGAGAACGCGATCAAGCACGGGAGCAGCCGCGTGGAGGGGGTGGGACGCGTCGCGATCGAGGCGACGGTGGAGGGGAGCACGCTCGTGCTGCGGGTGCGCGACAACGGTCCGGGCGGGCCGGAGCCCGGCGCGCCGTCCACGGGGGTCGGGATCCGCAACACCGTCGCGCGGCTGGAGCAGCTCTACGGCGACGCGGCCGCGTTCACGCTGCACGCGAGCACCGACGGCGGCGCGCTGGCGGAGGTGCGGATCCCGTACCACACCGCCGCCGACCTGCACGCCGCGGCGGCGGCCGCTCGTTAGGCACGACGCCGATGCCCACCCCGATCCGCGTCCTCGTCGCCGACGACGAGCCTCTCGCGCGGCAGCGCCTCGAGGACCTGCTGCGCGAGCAGCCCGACGTCGAGGTGGTCGGCACCGCGGGAGACGGGGATGCCGCGGTGGAGCTCATCCGCCGCCTCCACCCGGACCTCGTCTTCCTCGACGTGCAGATGCCCGGCCGGACGGGGATCGACGTCGTCCGCGCGGTCGGCGTGGACGCGATGCCGGCCACCATCTTCGTCACCGCGTACGACCAGTACGCGCTGAAGGCGTTCGACCTCGCCGCGGTGGACTACCTCGTGAAGCCGTTCGACGACGAGCGCTTCGAGCAGGCGTTCGCCCGCGCGCGCCGGCTGCTCGAGCTGCGGCAGATGGGCGACCTGCGCCGACAGCTCATGGCGGTGCTGGCGGGGAGCGGCGGCGCCGGTGCACCGATCGCCCCCCCGGGCGAGGGGTCGCCGACCGCGAACGCCGGCGCGGGCGGTCGGCCGCCCTACCTCGAGCGCATCGCGGTGGAGATGAAGGGCAAGGTGCGCGTCGTCCCCGTGTCGGACATCGACTACATCACGGCGGACGGCCCCTACGCCGAGCTCCACGTCGGCGACCGCCGGTACGTGATCCGCGAGTCGATGCAGTCGCTGGAGGAGCGGCTGGACCCGAACCAGTTCTTCCGCGTGCACCGCTCCGCGCTCGTGCGGCTGGATCTCGTGGACACGCTGCTCAAGGCGCCCGGGGGCGACTACGAGGTCGTGCTGCGGAGCGGGGCGAGGTTGCGGGTGAGCCGGTCGAGGAGGGAGGCGTTGGAGAGGAGGTTGGGGGTGGGGTGAGGGCGGGAGGCGGGAGGCGGGAGGCGGGAGGCGTGCAACCCTGGCTTCGGCGCGCCGTGCGTGGGGCTCCTCCCCCGGGCCGGCATCACACGAAGGGGACACGGATTGGACGGATGCGGAGCGGATCGGCGCGGATCGCGCCGCGTGGCGCGAGAGCTCCTCGCACCCAGCGGCGGGTCCGGCTCCCGGCTACCCCACCGCTCCCCCCATTCGCGCCGGTTCGCACGATGTGTCTGTTCAATTCGCGCCTGGTCGTTGGATGCTGGCCGGATAAGGGGGCAGCGGTGGCGCGAGAAGGTCCGATCGCGCCGTGCGTAGCCATCCTCGCTCGAGCGGGCATAACACGGTGGGGAGACGCGAATGTCCACGAATGCACTGCCGAATCCGCATCTTCCGTGAAATCCGTGTCGCCTCGTTCGAAGCCGGCCCGGTAGAGGGACGCGCGGCCGCGCGAGGAGGCCGGACGGGTCGGGGAGCCTCCCGCCTCCCGCCTCCCGCCTCATGGCTCCTTCATTGCACTACAAACACCAGTCCCCTACCGGAGCGCAGATGGCAGAGGTGCTGGTGCAGTTCGATACGGTGATGAGAGCCCCCGACGGACGCTGGTTCGTTCCGCGGGCGTGCGGCCGCCAGGCGGGGCACGTCTGGGAGGGGTGGATCGAGTTCGTTCCGGCGGATCACAGCCCCACGGTGATCCGCACGGGCAAGGAGACCGTGCAGCCGAATCGCACGGATCTCATGTACTGGGCGACCGGGCTGACGCGGATCTTCCTCGAGGGGGCGCTTGGCCGGGCGCTCGCGGGGCCGGTGTACATCGAGCGGGAGCGGCCGCTGCACCCGTATTTCGAGGGCCCGGGCCCGTCCCTCGTGGTGGCGGACCGGCGGCCGGTGCAGCCGCACCCGGTGCTGGACCCGTTCGAGGCGTACCTGCAGGGACACGACGTGCTCCTGAAGGAGCTCCGCGCGCTGGACACGGCGCGGCTGCGCGACATCGCGCTGGCCTACGGCTTCGCCGAGCGGGGTCGGGCCGAAGCGGCGGGTCGGGAGGAGCTGACGGCGATGATCGTGGCCGGGGTGCGGCGGCCGCTGGCGGCGACAGGGTCGGCCGAAGCGGGGGTGCGGAGCGCATCGGGCGGAGCGGCGGCCGGGGGCTGACGGAGTCGGGGCGGGCGACTCCGGCGTCGGGTACGCGGGTGGTTCGCCCGGGAACAGGCGACATGGGGTGAGGACGGCGGGTCGGGCTCTGGACAGGGCTCCGGCGCGCCGTCATTTTGTGGGTCGGTCCGGGCGCGTCCAGCGGAGGGCAGAGCGGGCGCGTATAGTTCCTGTGGCGAACAAAGTGGCGCGTCGGCAGTCGCGGCGCCGCCGTTCGCGCGCCGCCGACCGGATCGAGCCGGAGTGTCCTAACCCAGTGCGCCGCACCACCGACGCACCCTGACGCTCCGCGCTGTCCCGCAGGTGCTGTGGTCCTAACGGAGAGGTATTTTGTTCGTAAAGAGAACAAACACGCGACGCCGCCACCCGCCCGCCCACCCGGCGCGCCCACTTCGCCCCGATCACTTCAGCGTCCGCGCCCCCGCCCTGCCCCCGCTCACTCCCATCACCTCCTTCCCCCCGGCCCTCGCGCCGTGGCTCTCTCAGGAGACCGCTCGATGAGATGGAAGCCAGTCCTCGCCGCTCTCCTCGCCCTCCCCATCGTCGCCCAGCTCGCGGCAGCCCAGGCTGCCGGACGCATCACGGGCACGGTGTCGGAGCGTGAGACCGGCCGGCCGGTGTCCGATGTCACCATCCAGGTCGTCGGCACCCGCCTCGGCACCCGATCCGGCCCGAACGGGCAGTACACCATCGCCAACGTCGCACCGGGCACCTACGTCGTCCGCGCCGCCCGGATCGGCTTCGCCGCCACCAGCGACACCGTCACCATCGCCGACGGGCAGACGGCCACCGCCGACTTCCGCCTGCACCAGATCTCGGTGACCCTCGACCAGATGGTCGTCGTCGGCTACGGCACGCAGAAGCGCTCCGACCTCACCGGCTCGGTCGCTTCCGTCACCCCGCACGTCGACCAGACACCCACCACGTCGCTCGAGCAGACCCTCCAGGGGGCCGCGCCGGGCGTGCAGGTCACGACCGCGTCGAGCGCCCCGGGCGGCGGCATCTCCATCCGCATCCGCGGCGGCTCCTCCATCACCGGCAACAACGAGCCGCTGTACGTCATCGACGGCTTCCCGATCGAGAACGACCCGAACAACTCGAGCCCGACGAGCGGCGGCCGCGATCCCAACGTCACCGTCCCGTCGGACCCGCTCTCGTCGCTCAACCCCGACGACATCGCCTCGATCGAGGTCCTCAAGGACGCCTCGGCCACGTCGATCTACGGCGCCCGCGGCGCCAACGGCGTCATCATCATCACCACCAGGCGCGGCTCGGCGGGCAAGCCCCGCCTCGCGATCGACACCTACACCGGCACGCAGGCGATCGCCAAGCGCTACGACCTGCTGACGCCCCGCGAGTTCGTCGACTTCTCGAACGCCTGGGCGCTCAACCAGACGACGCCGGACACGGCGTTCACCAACCCCGACTCCGTCGCCGCGCTCGGCACGGACTGGCAGAACGACATCTTCCGCCGAGCGCCGATGAGCAGCCTGCAGCTGTCGCTCACCGGCGGCACCTCGGGGGACAACGCGACGCGGTACGCCCTCTCCGGCGGCGTGCTCCAGCAGCAGGGCATCGTCCAGAACTCCGACTTCAAGCGCATCTCGCTGCGCGGCAACATCGACCAGGCGGTCGGCTCGAAGCTCCACCTCACGAGCAACCTGCTGGTCAGCCGCGTGAACACGAGCCAGGTCCCGACGGACGGGTCGTTCAACGCGGGCGCGGGCGCGGTCGGGGCGGCGCTGGAGTACATCCCGATCATGCCGGTCCGCCAGGCGGACGGCAGCTACTCGCTGATGTCGGCCAACTATCCGGACGCGCTGGCCGCGCTCGGCCTCACCGGCGGGAACATCCCCAACCCGGTCGCCTCGGCGTTCGACGTCCAGGACAACCTCGGCGACACGCGCGTCCTCGCCAACGCCACCGGCGAGTACACGCTGATGTCGGGGCTCACGTTCAAGACCAACGTCGGCGCCGATCTCTCCGACCGCACGCGCGACACCTACTATCCGCGCACGACGCTGCAGGGCGCGGCGCTGAACGGGCGCGCGATCCGCGGCACGCTGTCGAACTCGAGCTGGCTCACCGAGTACACGCTGAACTACAACAAGTCGTTCGGCACGGCGCACTACATCCAGGCGGTCGCCGGCTACACGCGCCAGGCGAACAACGGCGTGCGCGAGACGATGGACAACAGCCAGTTCGTCAGCGACATCAACGGCTACAACGACATCGGCGCCGGCTCGCAGGTGGGCGGCCCGACGATCGGGTCGAGCCGCACGCGCTGGACCCTCGCGTCGTACCTCGGGCGCATCAACTACACCCTGCTGGACCGGTACCTGTTCACGGTCACCGGCCGTGAGGACGGCTCGTCGCGCTTCGGCGCCGACCATCGCTGGGGCTTCTTCCCGTCGGCGGCGATCGGCTGGCGCATCTCGGAGGAGCCGTTCATGCGGCGCTTCACGCAGATCGACCAGATGAAGCTGCGCGCCTCGTACGGCGTGGCGGGCAACCCGTCCATCCAACCGTACCAGTCGCTGACGCACCTGACGTCGGAGGGCTACTCGTTCGGCGGCAACATCGCGAACGCGTACGTGCCGTCCACGCTCGGCAATCCCAACCTCGGCTGGGAGAGCACGAAGCAGGCGGACTACGGGCTCGACCTGACGATGTGGCACAGCTTCCTCGACCTGACGGCCGACTACTACGACAAGCGCACCGACCAGCTGCTCCTGGCGAAGGCGCTGCCGACGGAGTCCGGCTTCTCGGCGGCGTACGTGAACGCCGGCTCGATCTCGAACAAGGGCATCGAGCTCGGGCTCACACTGCAGCCGTTCCGCGCGGCGACCGACGGCTCGTTCGGCTGGACGACCACGCTGACCTACTCGCGCAACCGCAACAAGGTGCTCGACCTCGGCGGCATCGACCGGCTGTTCGCGACCTCGATCAACAGCGACATCAAGGCATCCGGCTCGCTGGTGCAGGTCGGCCAGCCGATCGGCGTGTTCTACGGCTACCGGACGGACGGCATCTTCCGCGATTCGACGGAGCTCCTCGCGTGGGAAGCGAAGACGCACATGTCGAGCGGCGGCGCGCCGGACCTCGGGAGCACGCGGTTCGTCGACGTCAACGGCGACAGCGTCATCGACGCCAACGACCGCACGATCATCGGCAACCCGAACCCGAAGTGGACGGGCGGCTGGCAGAACACCTTCTCCTGGCACGGCTTCCAGCTCATGGCGCTCGTCGACGGGAGCTACGGCGGCCAGATCATGAACCTCAACCTCTATCGCGTCGAGGGGGCGAGCCCGAGCACCAACGTCCTGAAGAGCCGCTTCTACGACGCGTGGTCGCCGACGAACCCCAACGGCAAGTATCCGAAGGTCGGGTCGGGGCTCGGCTTCCTCGGGAGCGACTTCACGGACCAGCTGCTGGAGGACGGGTCGTTCACGCGGCTGCGCACCCTCAGCCTGTCGCGCGACCTCCCGACGACGTTGTTCCACGGCCTGTTGAACGGCGCGCGGTTCTACATCACGGGGCAGAACCTCTACACCTGGACGAAGTACCAGGGCTTCAACCCCGACGTCAGCAGCCTCGGGGTGGGGAACACGAACCGCGGCGTGGACATCGGCGCGTATCCGCTGGCGCGCACCTGGATCTTCGGCCTGAACCTGAGCTACTGACGGTGGCGACCATGAAGAGACCCCTCATCGGCCTCGTGCTCGCCGCCGCCGCGGCGCTGGCGCTGGCGGCCTGCAACGACAGCAAGTTCCTCACGGAGGCGCCGTACGACTTCGTCGGCCCGTCGAACTTCTACAAGACGGCGGGCGACGCGCTCGCGGCGGTGAACGGCGTGTACGCGACGATGGAGAACTCCACCGGGACGAACTACTACGGTGGCCTGTTCCCGATGCTCGTCGAGTTCACGACGGAGATGCAGACGCCGTATCTCAGCGCCGGCAACGAGCGCAGCCTCGTGGACAACTACAACTACACGCCGTCGCACAACTACATCTACCAGGCGTGGGCCAACTCGTACCTGATGGTCAACCGGGCGAACAGCGTGATCGACCACGTCCCGGGGATCAGGATGGACACGGTGCTGCGCGCGCGGGTGGTCGGCGAGGCGAAGTTCCTGCGGGCGCTGGCGTACTTCAACCTCGTGCGACTCTTCGGCGGCGTACCGCTGGAGGTGCACGAGACGACGTCGCTCGACAGCCTGAACAAGCCGCGCGCGACGGCGCAGGACGTCTACGACTTCATCATCCGGGACCTGCAGGACGCGATCAAGGTCCTCCCGAAGTGGACGGACTACGGCAGCACCGACGAGGGCCGCGCCTCGCGCGGCGCGGCGAAGACGCTGCTCGCCAAGGTCTACCTGCAGCGCGCGGCGACGGGCGTCGGGACGCCGGCGGACTACCAGTCGGCGCTCACGCTCCTCCAGGACATCGACGCGACCGAGGGCTACTCGCTCGTCGCGAACTACGAGGACCTGTTCGACGGCCTGCACGAGCACAACACGGAGGTCATCTTCGACATCCAGTGCATCAACGCCCCCGGGCTGGGTTGCCGCGTGTCGAACCAGGTGGCGCCGCGGAAGTCGAACTACGGGTCGTCGCAGAACGGCTCGTTCACGGCGGAGATGCCGTTCTTCCAGGAGTTCGCGCTCAACGACGTGCGGCGCGCCGCGACCTGGCAGCTGTCCTTCGTCAACAAGGCGGACCAGGTCGTGACGTGGGACTCGACGCAGAACAAGAACACGGCGTACGGCGCGGACACGCCGTACATGCGCAAGTTCCTCGACTCGCTGTCCACCGGCAACGACTCGAAGAACTACATCATCCTGCGCTACGCCGACAACCTGCTCATGGAGGCCGAGGCGATCGACGCGATCTCCGGGCCGACGACTGAGGCGTACGCGGCGATCGACAAGGTGCGCCAGCGCGCCGGGATCGGGGATCTCGTCGCCGGGCTGTCGAAGGAGGCGTTCCGGGACTCGGTGTTCCACGAGCGCCGGCTCGAGCTGGCGATGGAGGGGCCGAACGGCTTCTTCGACAGCCAGCGCAACTGGGACTGGGCGTCGCAGCGCGTCGTGGCGGACATGCTCCTCGGCCAGGCCACGAAGTTCAAGACGAGCAAGTACCCGAAGGCCGACCCGTTCGGCAACGGTCCGATCCCGGACCAGTACAAGCTGATGCCGATCCCGCAGCGCGCGATCGACCTCAACCCGCAGCTCACGCAGAACCCCGGCTGGTGACGCGGTGAGCGGCAGGTAGCACGACAGCGGGGGCGCTCCGTCAGGGGCGTCCCCGCCTTACCTTTCCGCAGCGTGCAGCACGGGAACGGGGTGTGGGCGCCGTCGCTTCGCTACCACGACGGCTGGTTCACATCTACCATCCCGACCCGGACCGCGGCATCTACATGGTGCGCACGCGGGACGTTTGCGGCGCGTGGGAGAAGCCGGCGCTCGTGAAGCCGGCGCGCGGGTGGGAGGATCCCTGCCCGCTGTGGGACGACGACGGCAATGGCTATCTCGTCCACGCGTACGTCGGGAGTTCTACAAGCGGCACGGCTGGTACTACATCTTCGCGCCGGCGGGCGGCATCCCACCGCGGTGCGGCAGACGTCGGACGAGTTCGACGCGCCTCGACTCGGGCTCGAGTGGCAGTGGCAGGCGAACGAGCAGCGTGGCTGGGGGCTGGCGCTCTTGCAGGCGCGCAGCATCGACGCGATCAAGGGCAGCCCGGAGGAGCGCGCGCCGGCGATCTCCGTCGCGCACGGCCCGGTGTGGCTGCGCGTCAGGTCGCCGACGGCGCGGTGTGCCGGCTTCTCCTGGAGCACCGACGGCGCCAGCTTCACCGACGTTGACGCGCCCTTCCGGGCGCGCCAGGGACGGTGGGTCGGCGCGAAGGTGGGGCTGTTCGCGATGCGGCCGGCGGGAGCTCCCGCGGGCGCGTACGCCGACTTCGACTTCTTCCGGATCTCCTCCAGATGACAGCAACGAACGCATTTCTCGGCGTCGACATCGGGACGAGCGGCGTCAAGGCCGTGGTGGTGAGCGAGGCGGGCGACGTCCTCGCAACTGCGACGACGCCGCTCACGCTCCAGACGCCGCACCCGGCGTGGGCCGAGCAGGATCCGGACGCGTGGTGGGCCGCGTCGCGTGCCTCCATCCGCGAAGTCGTCGGCCGTGCGCGCGGCGCCGCGATCGCCGCGATCGGCCTCTCCGGCCAGATGCACTCGTCGGTGTTCCTCGATCGCGAGGGCAGGGTGATCCGGCCGGCGCTGCTCTGGTGCGACGCGCGCACGACGGCGGAGTGCGCGGAGATCACCGACCGCGTCGGCGAGGCGCAGCTCCATCAGTGGACCTCGAACCCGGCGCTTGAGGGGTTCACGCTCCCGAAGGTGCTCTGGCTCCGCAACAACGAGCCCGACGCGTTCGCGAGACTGGCGAAGGTGCTCCTCGCCAAGGACTACATCCGCTACAGGCTCACGGGCACGATGGCGGCCGAGCCGTCGGACGCGAGCGGCACGCTGATGTACGATGTGCGGCGCGACGAGTGGAGCCTGCCCCTCCTCACCGCGCTCGGCCTCTCCCCCGACCTGCTCCCGTCGTTAGGCGGGTCGGCCGAGGTGCTCGGGCGGGTGACGGCGGCGGTGGCGTCCGATCTCGGGCTGCGCGACGGGACGCCGGTGGTCGGCGGCGGCGCCGACAACGCGTGCGGCGCGATCGGCGTGGGCGTCGTCGCGCCCGGCGATGCGGTGGCGAGCTGGGGGACGTCGGGCACGGTGCTCGCGCCCGCGGCATCGCCGCTCGTCGATCCCGGGATGCGCGCGCACACCTTCCGCCACGCGGCGCCGAACACCTGGTACGTGATGGGCGTCGTACTCTCGGCGGGCGGCGCCTTCGCGTGGTACCGCGACCAGGTCGCGCGCGACCTCGCCGGCGCGGCCGACGCCGACAGGCGGCTCGACGCCGAGGCGGCGACCGTGCCCGCCGGCGCGGAGGGGCTCACCTTCCTTCCGTACCTGCAGGGCGAGCGCACGCCGCATCGCGATGCCGCGGCGCGCGGGGCCTTCGTCGGCCTCACCCTCGCGCACACACGCGCGCACATGACGCGCGCCGTGCTCGAGGGGATCGCCTTCGCCATGCGCGACTCGCTGGCGATCCTCGCCGAGCTGGAGCTCCCCTTCGCTCCCCTGCTCCTCACCGGCGGCGGCAGCCGCAGCCCGTTCCTGCGAAAGCTGCAGGCGGACGTCTACGGCGTCCCCGTCACGATGCCCACGCGCGAGGAAGGGCCGGCGTACGGCGCGGCGCTGCTCGCCGCCGTCGGCGCCGGCGCCTTCCCCGACATCGTCACCGCGTGCCGGAAGACGATCGCGCGCGGCGCCGTGGAGAAGCCCGACGCGGCGACGCATCACGCGTACGAGGCGGCGTACCGCCGCTTCGGCGCGCTCTACCCCGCGCTCCGCGCCGCGCGCACCGCGACCGCCTGACGATTCCCGACATCCCCACCGCGATGAAGCGACTGACCGTCCTGCTGCTGTTATCGACCCTGCTGGCCGCGCGGCCCGTCGAGAAGCCGACCGTGTTCATGATCGGGGACTCGACCATGGCCGACAAGCCGCACCCCGAGAAGAATCCCTACCGCGGCTGGGGGCAGATGCTCCACGAGTTCCTCGACGACGGCGTCGTCGTGCGGAACTACGCCGTGAACGGGCGGAGCACGAAGAGCTTCATCGACGAGGGGCGCTGGGAGAAGGTGCGCGCCCATCTCCGACCGGGGGACTACGTCATCATCCAGTTCGGGCACAACGACGAGAAGAAGCAGGACTCGACGCGCTACACCGATCCGGCGACGACCTTCCGCGAGAACCTCGCCCGCTTCGTGAACGAGACGCGCGCGCAGGGCGCGACGCCGATCCTGTTCACGTCCATCGTCCGGCGGAAGTTCGCGCCCGACGGCACGCTCGAGGACACCCACGGCGCGTATCTCATCGCGACGCGCGCGGTGGCGGACTCGCTGCACGTCCCCTTCGTCGACCTGGAGAAGGCGACGCGCGCGCTGGTGTCGGCGGCGGGGCCGAATGGCTCGAAGGCGCTCTACGCGTGGGTCGAGCCGGGGACGAACGAGATGTACCCGCAGGGGCTGAAGGACGACACGCACCTGTCGGTGAACGGCGGGCGCGAGGTGGCGAAGCTCGCGGCGCGAGGGCTGAAGGCGCTCGGGCTGCCGCTGTCCACGCACGTCGTGAACGTGGAGTGACCCCGCGCGAAGCCCGGCCGCGCACCCGCGGCCGGGCTTCGCCGCGTCACGCGACGGGAACCGCCGCCCCCTGCCGCACCTCCGCCGCCACGCGCCGCAGTTCCGGCAGCACGTGGCCGATGCGCACGGCGTCCGCGTCCGGGTTCCCCATCGCGAAGTACAGCTCGCGAAAGAGCGGGTAGATGCGCTCGTAGGTCGCGGCCTCCTCGGCGTCGGGCTCCACGACGCGGTACGTCGGACAGAGCGCGCGCTGCGCGTCCTCGATCGTCTCGAACACGCCGGCGGCGAGGAAGGCGAACAGCGCCGAACCGAGCCCCGTGATCGGGCGCTCGGGGATGAGCACCGGCTTGTTCATCACGTTGGCATAGACCCGATTGAGCACGTCGTTCTTCTGCGGGATGCCGCCGCCGTGGATGAGCCGCTCGATCGGCACGCCGTGCTCCTGCATGCGCTCCAGCACGATGCGCGTGTGGAACGCCGTCCCCTCGATGGCCGCGAACAGCTCGTCGGACGCCGTGTGGTTGAGGTTCCAGCCGAGCGTCACGCCGCCGAGCGCCGCGTTGACGAGCACCGTCCGGTCGCCGTTGTCCCACGTCAGGCGCAGGAGTCCCGTCTGCCCGGCGCGATAGTCGGCGAGGGGCGTGGAGAGCTCGGCGACGGTCGAGCCGGCGCGCGACGCGATCGCCTCGAAGATGTAGCCGGTGCCGGAGAGCCCCGCCTCGATGCCGGTGTAGTCGGGGTGGACCGAGCCCTCGACGACGCCGCAGAGCCCGGGGATGCACGCGGTCTCCTTCGACATGGCGATGATGCACGTCGAGGTGCCGATCACGCTCACGACGTCGCCCTCGGTGATCCCGGCGCCGATCGCGTCCCAGTGCGCGTCGAAGGCGCCGACGGGCACGGGGATCCCCGCGGGAATGCCGAGGCGCTCGGCCCACTCCGGGGCGAGGCGGCCGGCGACGTGCTTCGACGTGAGATACGTGCCGGCGAGCTTGTCGCGGACGCCGGCGAGCAGCGGGTCCACCTTCCGCAGGAAGTCCTCGGGCGGGAGGCCGCCGAGGCGCGGGTTCCAGAGCCACTTGTGGCCCATCGCGCAGACGCTGCGCGGCACGGCCGCGGGGTCGGTGATGCCGCAGAGCACCGCCGCGACCATGTCGCAGTGCTCGAGCGCCGTGACGAAGCGCTCGCGCTGATCCGGGTTGTGGCGCAGCCAGTGGAGCAGCTTGGCGAACCCCCACTCGGAGGAGTAGACGCCGCCGCACCAGTCGATGGCGGGGAGCCCCTCGGCGCGCGCGACCTCCGTGATGAGCGCCGCCTCGTCCTTCGCGCGGTGGTCGCACCACAGGTAGTAGTCGCCGATCGGGGTCAGCCCCTCGCCGACGGGGATCACCGTCGAGCCGGTGGTGTCGAGGGCGATGGCGCGGACCTCGGAGCCGTTCACCCCCGCGTCCTTCAGGGCGAGGCGCGTCGCCGAGACGAGCGCATCCATCTGCGCGCGGTGCGACTGGGTGGCGAAATCCGGGTCGTGCTGGTCGCGGATGACCGGATACTCGGCCACCCCGGCACCGATCGGTCCGCGTTCACTGTGCACGATCGAGACGCGCACGCTCTGTGTGCCGAAGTCCACTCCTGCGACGATCGCCATCGGTCTGCCGTGCCTCTCGAGGGGGGAGTTCCAAGTATCGACGCGCGGTCGGCGCCGACGCAAGCCGCGCGGCGCACGTCGCTCCACCACGCGCGCGCAGCGGCTTACATTGCGACGCATCATGGCACACCAGACTTCCTCCCCGACGTCCTCCTCGACGAACCTCGCCGCGCTCCGGCGCGAGGTCCTGGCGGCCAACGTGGCGCTGTCGCGCCGCGGGCTGGCGCTGTTCACCTTCGGCAACGCGAGCGCGGTGGACCGCGAGCGCGGCCTCGTCATCATCAAGCCGAGCGGCGTGCCGTACGAGGAGATGCGGGAGCAGGACCTCGTCGTCACCGACCTCGATGGACGGATCGTCGAGGGCGCGCTGCGGCCGTCGTCGGACCTGCCGACGCACCTCGTGCTGTACCGTGCCTTCCCGCAGGTCGGGGGCGTGGTGCACACGCACTCGCACTACGCGACCGTCTGGGCGCAGGCCGGGCGCGAGATCCCGTGCATGGGGACGACGCACGCGGACTACTTCCACGGCCCCGTGCCGCTGACCGAGCATCTCTCGCCGGGGGAGATCGAGAGCGGCTACGAGGCGAACACCGGGGAGGCGATCGTGCGGCGGATGGCGGGGCTGGACCCGCTGCGGATGCCGGCGGCGCTGGTGCGGGGGCACGCGAGCTTCTGCTGGGGCCCGTCGGTGTCGGCGGCGGTGGAGACCGCGTCGATCCTCGAGGAAGTGGCGAAGATGACCTACCACACGCTGGTGCTGGAGGCGGCGGCGGCGCCGATCCCGGACGGGCTGCTGAACAAGCACTTCTTCCGGAAGCACGGGCCCGGGGCGTACTACGGGCAGAAGTGAGGGGCGGGCGCCCGGACGGCGGGCGCCCGGCTCCTCGACGAACGCGGCGGATCGCTCCGCCCGGCGGGAGGCCCCCCTCCGCACGGGCGGAGCATTTTTTTGCGTCGACGGTCCATGGGCACTGAGTGCACAATCGGCAAGATTGGCGGCGCATTTTCATAAACAGATGGTCAAAAGTTGGAGAATGTCACTGCAGTCGTGCTGATCTTGCACTTTCCGCTTGACACTTGGTCAAGCCTGGCCTATCGTCTGCGGCAGAGGACCCCCACACCCGCAGGCGGAGGATGGCTCGATGAAGCTGATCGTGACGGTGGTGCGACCAGAGCGGCTGACGGCGGTGAAGGAGGCGCTCTTCCGGGTGGGCGTGACCGGGATGACGATCTCCCGGGTCAGCGGCCATGGCGGTGAGCACGAAGTGGTGGAGCACTATCGCGGCACTGCCGTGCTCCTCGAGTTCCGCGACAAGGTGCGGATCGAGATGGCCGTCTCCGAACCCTTCGTCGAGCCCACCATCCACGCGATCCTCTCGTCCGCCCGGACCGGCGAGGTCGGCGACGGCAAGATCTTCGTCCAGCCGCTCGATCAGGTGATCCGCATCCGCACCGGCGAGGAGGACAACTCGGCCCTCACGCCGGTGACGGCGGACGACGTCCAGGCGCGCGCCCGGATGCAGACGGAGAGTGCGGCATGAGCGCCCCGCAGATCTCCGCCGGCGACACCGCCTGGGTGCTCATCTCCACCGCGCTCGTGCTCCTCATGGTCCCGGGGCTCGCCCTCTTCTACGGCGGGCTGGTACGGGCGCGAGCCGCGCTGAACACGTTCATGATGTCGATCGCGGCGCTGGCGATCGTCGGCGTCCAGTGGGTGCTGGCCGGCTACACGCTCTCGTTCGGCCCGGGCACGCTGATCGGCAAGCCCGTCTGGTTGGGGCTGAGCGGGGTCGGCGCGGCCGCGGGGCCGTACGCGGCGACGATCCCGCACATCGCCTACGTCGGATTCCAGGCGATGTTCGCCGGCATCACCGTCGCGCTCATCTCCGGCGCGATGGTGGAGCGCATCCGGTTCCATGCGTACCTGATCTTCGCGGTGCTGTGGACGACGCTCGTCTACGATCCGCTCGCGCACTGGGTGTGGGGGACGGACGGGTGGCTGCACCAGCTCGGCGCGCTCGACTTCGCCGGCGGCACCGTCGTGCACGTGAGCGCGGGGACCGCGGCGCTCGTCGCGGCGATCATGCTCGGCCGGCGGCACGACTTCGGCCGCACGGCGCTGCGGCCGCACAACGTGATGTTCACGCTCGCGGGGGCGGGGCTGCTCTGGGTCGGGTGGCTCGGCTTCAACGCCGGATCGGCGCTGGCGGCGGACGGGGTGGCGGCGAACGCGCTGATGACGTCACACGCCGCGGCGGCGGCCGCGCTGGTGACGTGGATCCTCATCGACCTCACGCGGACGGGACAGGCGACGGCGGTCGGCGCGGCCACCGGCGCCGTCGTCGGCCTCGTGGCCATCACTCCCGCCGCCGGCTACGTGACGCCGCTGGCCGCGCTGGCCATCGGCGCGCTCGGCGCGGGCGCGAGCTACGCGGCGATGCAGCTCCGCAATCGCACGCGCATCGACGACGCGCTCGACGTCTTCGCCTGCCACGGCGTGGCGGGGATCGTCGGGTCGCTCCTGACCGGCGTGTTCGCGACGACGGCGGTGAACCCGGCGGGCGCGAACGGCCTGCTCTACGGCAACCCGCGGCTGCTCGGGGTGCAGGCGCTCGCGGTGGCGTGCACGATCGCGCTCGCGGCGCCGCTCACGGCGCTGGTGCTCGCGCGGCTGCGCGCGGTCGGCTCGCTGCGCATCCCGATGCCTGACGAGATCGCGGGCGTGGACCTCAGCGAGCACGGCGAGCACGCGTACGAGGACGGCGACGGCTGGAGCGTCGCCGGCACAGGACGACGCATCGGCGAGGGGGTGCTGCTGCCGTCGCCGGCGAGCGACCAGCCGATCTTCGACGCGGCGTGATACGAGGCGGCCCACCGCGCCCGTGGTCGGGGCGCGGTGGGCCGTCTTCGTTTCAGCGTGCTCGCGCGCTCAGGGCGCGCGCTTGGTCGTGATGATCACCACGCCGTTGCCGCCGCGCACCCCGTACTGCGCGGTGGACGCGGCGTCCTTCAGCACCTCGATCCGCGCGACGTCCGACGGTGGGATCGCGACGAGTCCGTCCTGGCTGGCGTCGAACGGGACCCCGTCCACGATGTACAGCGGCTGGTTGCTGCCGAGGATCGACGTCGCGCCGCGGATCTGCACGGCGAAGCCGCGGGGCGTCGTGAGGACCTGCACGCCGGGGACGCGGCCGACGAGGACGTCCTCGAGGCGCGTCGCGCCCTGGCCCGCCCAGTCGCGGTTGCGGATGACGCGGCTCCCGTTGGCGGCCGCCCCGACGCTCGCGGGGCTGGTCGTGTCGACGCTCCACACCTCGCCGAACGCGGAGTCGGTCGTGGTGCCCGCGATCGCGGGCCCCGTGCGGGGCGCCGGTCCGCCGCCGCACGCCGCCGCGCACAGGAGCAGCCCCGGGGTGACTCGCCTAACGATGTCCATGATTCAACCTCCGCCAGCCAGCGCCGAACGGCCGAGGGCCGTGGCTCGCCGGCGTTGCCGCGGCCCCGCGGACACCGACTCACGAGCGCGCCCACGAATAATGCGGTTTGCGTGCCGGAAAGCGAGCGGCCTGTCGATTCGACGACAGGCCGCTCGCTTCTTCTACCCCTGTGACCCGCGTCGGCGCGCGCTCAGTGCGCGGGCACCCAGCCGTCGAGCACGGCGGCGGGGGCGTAGCGCTTCGCCTGATCCGCGGTGAGGACGCGGCGCGCCGGGCTCGCCACGGCGCCCGGACCGGTGGTGCCGTACTCGAAGAAGCGCGCGTTCTCCGGCAGGTTCCAGGTGCGCGCGCCGGTGGAGTCGGTCGACGACATGCGATCCCACCCCTTCGCGCCGATGTGATCGTCCATCCAGCAGTCGATGAACACCGCGCTGGAGCTGACGTTCGGGTTGCCGTACGGGTGCCACGGCCGGCCGAGGGCGACGGAGTTCGGCGCCATCCCGGGGTGCTCCTTCTTCAACCGGCTGTGGACGAAGACGAAGCCGTAGGGCTGCGACGCCGGCGTGCTCGGCGCGGTGATGTAGCCGTTGTTGGTGCGGCTGCCGCGATCGCGCGAGACGATGTCGCAGTCGTCGAACACGGCGCGACCGGCGCCGAAGATGAAGTCGACGTTCCCCCAGATCTCGCACTTGTAGAAGTACGCGCGGCCGACGTTGGGGAAGAGCGTGTCCTGGTAGCCGGTGATCTTCACGTTCACGAACGTCGCGCGGTCGCTGGCCATGTCCAGGAGCAGCGCGACCCCCTGCGAGCCGCGCAGCCTGGTGGGATCGGAGTCGGGCTTCGCCGCGTTGGCGGGGTAGTCGAACGCGTTCTCGATCGTGAGATTCTCGGCGCGGAAGTCAGGCGCGACGATACGGAGGGTGTAGCTGCCGCGCGTGCCATACGTGCCGCCCCCGGGCGCCGGCTCCCCCGCCGCCGCGTCGTAGGTGATGATCGTGCTGTCGCGACTCTCGCCGCGCAGGGTGAGGTACGGACGGTCGATGTCGAGCTTCTCGTGATAGCGGCCGTTGCGCAGGAAGATCACCGCGCGGCCGACGCCGCCCTGCGGCAGGTGCGAGATGGCCGCGCCGAGGGTGCGGAAGGTCGGCGCGCCGTTCACGATCGCGCCGTCCACGCCGGTGTAGCGCGCGTCGACGACGGCGGCGTACTTCGCCGGATCCACCGCGGCCGCCGCGACGGTCCGCGGATCGGGCACGAACTTGTCCGCGCACTGCTGGCCCGCCGTCTCGGTGGTGGACCCGGTGACGTGGACGTCGTCGCCCGCGAGCGGGAGGTTCATCGGGCCGGGCCCCTCGTGCACGTCCACGTGCCGCGCCTTCACGGCGATGGAGGCCGGCTCGTCGAAGACGACGTTGTCCATCGCCAGCCGCAGCGGGCGCGCCGCATCGTAGCCGTCGAGCGTGACGGTCCCGCGGTCGAGGACACGCACGTCCTTGAAGGCGATGTCGCGAAAGACGGGCACGAGGCTCCCCTCGGTCCGGGCGGAGGCCGAGTAGTGCGTGTCCATGAAGATCGGGTTCTTCGTGCGGCGGATGCAGACGTCCTCGTAGCGCACGTCGTGCACGAGCCCCCCGCGCGCCGAGTTGGACTTAATGCGCAGGCCGTTGTCGGCGCCGTCGATCGAGAGGTCCTGCACGAGGATGTCGCTCGCTCCGCCGTTCGTCTCGCTGCCGATGGACATGCCGTGGCCGGCGTAGAAGTGATCGTGCGAGATCGTCATGTGCGTCGCCGGCCCGGTGCTCCCCGCCTTGATCGCGACATCGTCGTCACCCGTCGAGATGAAGCTGTGGGTGATCGTCACGTTGCTGGCGCTCGCCGGGTCGATGCCATCGGTGTTGCGCGCGTTCTTCGGCGTGTGGATGACGACGCCCCAGGCGGTGAAGCCGTTGCCGCGGTCGAACACGACGTGGAAGTTCGGCGAGTTGCGCAGGGTGATGCGGTAGAGCGTGAAGTCGTCGGTGCGGAGCGCCTGGAGCAGCCGCGGGCAGTTCTGGCTCAGCTTGTAGCTGGCGCGCGCCTGCTCGGCGAGCCCCCACCAGGAGATGTCGCGGCCGAGGAGGTTCGCCCAGCCGCGTCCGTCGATGGTGCCGGGCCCCATGACGCCGGAGCCGCGCGCCCGCTCGGCGAGGATGAGCGGCTTGCAGCCGTGGCCCCTGGGGCTGACGATGCCGCAGCTTCCGGGCGCGAGGTCGTAATCGCGCGGGTCGCGCGAACCGAAGAGGATCGCGCCGCCGCCGACGACGAGGGTGACGCCGGGACGGAGCTGGAGGGGGCCGGTGAGGAAGGCGCGCCGCTCTCCGTCGGCGGCGAGGACCACGGCTCGGCCGCGCGCGCACCGATCGATCGCGTCCTGGACGCGGCGCGTGTCGGGGCGCCGCTCGTCGGCATCGGCGAGGGTGCTGTCGCCGACGGGCACGAGCCGGGCCGCGAGGGTGGTGCAGGCGGGAGGAACGGTGGGCTCGGTGACGTGCCGCGTGTCCTGGGCGGATGCGACGGAGGCGAAGCAGGCCGCCGCGCAGGCGAGGGCCGCGGCGCGAGCGAGCGTCGAGGAAAGGCGAGTCATCAGGAGAGTGATATCGAGCGCCGCCGCGTCACTGCGCGGCGGCGTCGAGCCAGCCGTGGCGCCGGAGCCAGCGCTCGCAGAGCGTGGTCCAGCTCGAGAGCACCGGGTCGTCGGGCGCGAGGCCGAAGCCGTGCGACCCGTGCTCGAAGATGTGCAGCTCCACGGGCACCTTCGCCGCGTGCAGCGCCTGGTAGAACATGAGCGCGTTCTCGATCGGCACGGTCCGGTCGTCGGTGGTCGCGGCGATGAAGGTCGGTGGGGTCTGCGGCGTGACCTGCAATTCGTTGGACATGAGCCGGACGAGCTCCGGCGAGGGATTCTCGCCGAGCAGGTTCCTGCGCGAGCCGCGGTGGGCGTACGGGTCGGTCATCGTGATCACCGGGTAGAGCAGGATCATGAGGTCCGGGCGCGAGCTCACGCGCTCGATCGGGTCGGCGCTCGCCGAGTCGCCGGCGTCGAAGTGCGTGCCGATCGTCGACGCCATGTGCCCGCCGGCGGAGAAGCCGAGGACGGCGATGCGGTTCGGATCGAGGTGCCACTCGGCGGCGCGGGCGCGCACGGTGCGGACGGCGCGCTGGGCGTCCTCGAGCATGACGGGATGGTGGTAGCGCGGGCCGAGGCGGTAGCGCACGACGAAGGCGGCGACGCCGAGGCCGTTGAGCCAGTGCGCGGCGGTGACACCCTCCTTCTCCGTGGCGAGGTGCTGGTAGCCGCCGCCGGGGAAGACCACGACGGCGGCGCCGGTGCCCTTCCCGGCCGGGGGGAGGAAGGGGGTGATCGACGGCTGGTCTTCCGGCGCGGTGCCGAGCGCGCCGGGGGCGCCCGACGGCCAGAGAAGGATCTCCGCCGGCGCCTGGGCCGACGCGGCGTTGCCGAACGAGAGCGCCGCGCCGATGGCGGCGAGGAGGGTGGCGGTACGCAGGAGGGACATGAGAGCGTCCTAGCGGAGGGTGTCGATCGGGGCGGCCTGCATGTCGGCGAACTCCTGGTTCTCGCCGCCCATGGCCCAGCAGAAGGTGTAGTTGGTGGTGCCGCAGCCGGCGTGGATGGACCATCCGGGCGCGAGCGCGACCTCCCCGTCGCGCACGACGAGGTTGCGCGTCTCCTGCGGCTGGCCGAGGAGGTGGAAGACGACGTCGGTGGCGGGGAGGTCGAAATACAGGTAGACCTCCGTGCGGCGCGCGTGGGTGTGCGGGGGCATGGAGTTCCACACGCTGCCCGACTGCAGCTCGGTGATGCCCATGACGAGCTGCGCGCTCTGGATGCCGGCCGGGTGCACGTACTTGCAGAGGAGCCGCCGGTTGGACTGCTCGACGGAGCCGAGCTCCGTGACGTTCGCCTCGCGCCGTGACATGTGCGTCGTGGGGCAGGCGACGTGCGCGGGATAGCTCACGAGGTAGTAGCGCGCGGGCTGCGCCGCGTCGGCGCTGGCGAGCACGATCTCGCGGCTGCCGCGGCCGACGTAGAGGACGTCGCGGTTGGCCATCGCGAACTTGCGGCCGTCCACGGTGACCTCGCCCGGCGCGCCGATGTTGAGGATGCCGAGCTCGCGGCGCTCGCAGAAGTAGGCGGAGAGGATGTCCGGCGGCGCGTCGAGGCGGAGCGGTGTCGTGGTCGGGACGGCGCCGCCGAGGACGACGCGATCGAGGTCGATGTGTCGCAGCTCGACGGCGCCGGGCCGGAAGAGATCCGTCATGAGGAACGCCGAGCGGAGCTCGTCCGTCGTCAGGCGGCGGGTCTCGGAGGGGGAGGGGAGAAACAACATAGGAGCAGTTGCCAGTGTGCTAGTGGGTTAGGAAATAGTGGGGAGTCGCCGTCCGCAGTCCGCAGCTCTTCACCTCGCCATCCACCCCCCATCCACCACCAGCACGTGCCCGTTGACGTAGTCGCTGGCGCGCGAGGAGAGGAAGACGACGGCGCCGGCGAGGTCCTCGGGCTGGCCCCACCGCGCGGCGGGGATGCGGGCGCTGATCTCGGCGTTGCGCGTGGCATCCTCGCGCAGGCGCTGGGTGTTGTCGGTCGCGAAGTAGCCGGGCGCGATGGCGTTCACCTGCACGCCGGAGCGCGCCCACTCGTTGGCGAGCGCCTTCGTCAGCCCCGCCACGGCGTGCTTGCTCGCCGTGTACGCCGGCACGGTGATGCCGCCGCTGAAGGAGAGCAGCGACGCGACGTTCACGATCTTCCCCGCCCCGCGCTGCACCATGCCCTTGCCGAGCCGCTGCGACAGCAGGAACACGGAGTCGAGGTTCGTCCGCAGCACGGCGTCCCACTCGGCGAGGGGATACTCGGTGGCGGGGAAGCGGCGGATGGTGCCGCCGTTGTTGACGAGGATGTCCACGCGGCCGGCGAGCCGCTCGGCCTCGTCGGCCATGCGCAGCACCGCGTCGCGATCGCCGAGGTCCGCCTCGACCTGCCAGGCCTCCCGGCCGAGCGCGCGAATGGCGGCGACGGTCGCGTCGGTGCCGCCCCGTCGCGAGCTCGCGCAGACGACGTCGGCGCCGGCGTCGGCCAGGGCGACGGCCATCGCGCGGCCGAGGCCGCGGCTCGCGCCGGTGACGACGGCGCGCTTGCCGGCGAGGGAGAAGAGATCGGCGTTCATCGCCCGAGCTCCTCGGCGGCGAGGATGATGGCGCCCACGCCCTTGTAGTCGTCGCTGACGATCGGCTCGTGGACGTAGTAGTCGTACGACCCGTCGCGGTAGGGATGGCCGCCGAGCCCCGCGACCTTGCAGATGCCGTTGAGCGAGACGAGGCCGTCGGGGTGCACGGTCACGAGGTGCGCGACGAGGCCGTCGAAGGCGCGCGACGCCGCCTGACGAAAGGACGGCGCGAGGTAGCCCTTCCGCGCACCCTTGGCGAAGGCGTAGGCGAACATCGCCGACGCGGACGCCTCGAGGTAGTTCCCGCTGCGGCTCGGCTGGTCGAGCACCTGGTACCAGAGGCCACTCGCCGGATCCTGGACGTGGGCGACGGCATCGGCCGTCTGCTGGAACACGCGCACGAGCTTCGGCCGGTCGGGGTCCGTCGCTGGGAGGTAGTCGAGGACGTCGACGAGGCCCATGAGGTACCAGCCCATCGCGCGTCCCCAGAAGTTGCGCGACTGCCCCGTGGTGCTGTCGGCCCACGCCTGCGTGTGCGTGGCGTCCCAGCCATGGTAGAGGAGGCCCGTGCTCGCGTCGCGCGTGTGGCGCTCGGCGAGGAAGAACTGGAGGGCGACGTCGCGGAAGGCCGCGGTGTCGCCGAAGGTGCGCGCGTACTCGGCGTAGAAGGGCTCGGCCATGTACAGGCCGTCGAGCCACATCTGCTGCGGGTAGATCTTCTTGTGCCAGAAGCCGCCCTCGGCGGTGCGCGGCTGCCTGCGGAGCTGGTCGCGGAGCAGGTCCGCCGCCTGACGATACCGCGGGTCGTGGGTGCGCGCGTAGAGCGGGAAGAAGAGGCGGCCGGTGAGGATGCGGTCGAGACTCAGCTCGTCCTGGCGGTAGCCGCGGATGGTGCCATCGGGCTGGACGAAGTGGTCGATGTTCTCCTTCACGTAGGCGTGCAGCCGCGGATCATGCGTGCGGTCGGCGACGCGCTCGATGCCGAGGAGGACGAAGCCGGTGGTGTAGTCCCACTTCTCCGACACGACCGGGTTGCGGCGCACGACCGATTCGGCCATGCGGAGGGACCAGGGGTCAGGGGTGCGGGCGCGGTGCGGGGCCTGGGCGGCGAGGGGGGCGGCCACGGTCGCAGCGAGCAGCGCAGCCGCCCTTGTCATCCTGCGGGAGCGCAGCGACCGAAGGATCCGGCTCGGGCGCACCGGGGCCGGATCCGTCGCTTCGCTCAGGATGACAACTCTCGCACTGGACGCCACGCGCGCGGCGATCGTACGGCTCCTCTCGCCGCTCATGCCGCCGGCGCTCCGTTGATGCGCGTGCCGGTGAGGTCGAGGCCCTCGACGTGCTCGACGACGTTCCCCTGCGCGACGTGGTCGAAGGTGCAGTCGGTGACGTGGACGTCGCGGATCGGGGCGTTGGGGAAGCCGCGGAGGTAGAGGCCGTAGCGGCTCCTGCCGCTCGTCACGCGCTCCATGCGCACGTCGCGGGCGACGGGGGTGAAGGCGCCCTTCGGCCCCTCCTCGTAGTAGAAGTCGATCGTGAGCACCGCGTTCGCGACCTGGCCGACCGTGCAGTCGCGCATGTAGATGTGCTCGAGCACGCCGCCACGCGCCGCGTTGTTCTTCAACCGCAGGGCAAAGTCGAGGCGCGGGCTGTCCATGTGGTTGTGCTCGGCGAACACCCAGCGGCAGTCGCCGGAGATCTCGCTGCCGATCGTGACGCCGCCGTGGCCGTCGGCCATGGTGCAGTTGCGGACGATGACGTACTCGCTCGGCACGTGGAGCCGACGGCCGTCGGCGTTGCGCCCGGACTTGATGGCGATGCAGTCGTCGCCGGTGTTGAAGACGCAACGCTCGATCAGCACGTCGCGGCACGACTCGGGATCGCAGCCGTCGTTGTTCGGCCCGTTGCTGCTGATCTTCACCCCGCGCACGGTGACGTTCGTGCAGAGGACGGGATTGATCTCCCACATCGGGGAGTTCACGATCGTGACGTTCTCGATGAGGACGTTCCGGCAGCGGTACGGCTGGATGAAGTTGGGGCGCAGGTAGCTGCCCTCGCCGAAGACGCGCTGGGCGACGGGGACACCCCGCTCCGCCATGTCGAGCAGGCGGTCGCGGGCGCTGCCGTAGTTCGGCATCCCGGGCTTCCACCCGCCGGCGCGGCTCCCCTTCCACGACCACCAGGTGTCCGGACCGGCCTGGCCGTCGAGCGTGCCCTCGCCGGTGATGGCGACGTTCTGCTGGTCGAGGGCGTAGATGAACGGCGAATAGTTCATCAGCTCCGTGCCCTCGAAGCGCGTGAGCACCACGGGCAGATACGCCTTCGGGTCGCGCGCGAAGGCGATCGTCGCGCCGCGCACGACGTGCAGGTTCACGTTGCTGCGGAGGTGGATCGCGCCAGTCAGGAAGCGGCCGGCGGGGACGACGACGCGTCCGCCGCCGGCGGCGGCACAGGCGGAGATCGCCTGGCGGAAGGCGTCGGTGCAATCGGTCGTGCCGTCGCCGACGGCGCCGTAGCGCGTGACGACGAAGTCGCGGTCGGGAAAGACGGGGGGCCGGATGCGCGCGAGGACGCTCGGGACCACGTCCCACGGCGACCCGGCGGAGGCGCGCGTCGCGGCGGCGCTCCCGGCCCCCGACGCGGCGGCGCCGAGCGAGCGGCAGCTCTCGACGAGCGGGACGACGGCGAGCGCTCCCGCTCCCGCGACGATCTGCTTCACGAAATCACGGCGACTGCGCCTGGCGGAATCCATGTCGATCGGCGGTGTGGTGATCAGTGGGTGGAGCGCGGGTGCGCCTGCGCCCAGCGGTCGTACTCGGCGAGCGCCCGCGCCGGATCGTCGGTGAACCAGCCGTAGCCGTGGCGCCGGTCCGTGAGCCGCGCGTAGTCGTAGAGCTTCCGGCCGTCGCGGTTGGCGAAGATCGGCCGGTTGGTGCCGATCTCGGACATGCGCGCCCACAGCGGCCCCGCGCCGGGCTTGGGGCGCAGCCCCACATCAGAGCTCGGGTACTCGTAGCCGCGGATCGCGTGCGCGCGGAACCACGCCGCGGCGTCGTGCACGGCGGCGACGGTGCGCGCGTCGGGATGCGGAAGGCTCATGAGCCATTCCATCACCGGCACGCTCTCCCGCGCGCTGAGCGACGTCAGCTCGTAGCTGCGCGCGCTCGTCGGGGCGAGGGTGAGGGGATCGTTCTGCTGCGCCCAGATGGTCCGCCGGCCGGCGACGACGACCTGCGCGTCGAGGATGCAGCGCGTGCCGTTGGCGACGGCCGCCGCGGCGCGCGCGCGGCGTGCCGCGGGCACGAAGGGATATGCGCCACGCGCGACCTCGTGCAGCAGGCGGATCGCGTGGACGATCGCGTCGTCGTTGAAGGTCGCGGCGTCGTGATAGCTCCCCTCGAGCGGGTAGACCTGCGGCCAGCAGCCGTTCGGGTACTGCGCGGCGAGGAGCCAGTCGAGACCGCGGAGGAAGGCCGCCTCGTAGCGCGGATCGCGGCGAACGCGATCGGCGCGGGCGAGGAAGTGCATCTCCTCGGTGGTCTGATCGTTGTCCAGCGTCGAGATCCACTCCCAGCGATCGCTCTCCGCGTAGTAGCTCTCGCCCCGCTGACGCACGTGCTTCGTGAAGTCCACGTGCTTCGACCAGCCGCCGTCCGGCGCCTGGAAGGAGAGGATCGCCTCGGCCATCGAGCGCGCGCTGTCCGACGCGAACCAGGCGTCGGTCATGTACGGCTTGACCGAGAAGTCGTGGGTGTAGGGCGCGCGGACCATCGTCACGCGCCCCGCCGCGCGCACCTCGGCGTTCATCGCCGACGTGTCGCGCGCGTAGCGGGCGCGCGAGCGCGCGAGGTAGGCGTCCCAGCGCGTGCGCTCGCGCGCGGGGAGCGCGGCGACGCGCGACGGCGGGAGGAGGGGCGCGGTGTCCGCGGCGGGGCGGTAGCCCGGGAGCCGGCGGATCGAGTCCATCGGATTCGGGTTCGCCGCGGGCGCGGACTGCGCCGCGGCGGACCCCACCAGCGCGCCCGCGCTCGCGACGGCCGCGAGCACGAGCGCGATCCGCGCGGCCACGGGCATCAGGCCGCGGAAACCTCGAGGTCGGCCTTCTTCAGCCGGGGCGCGAGCAGGTGGACGACGAGCAGCGCCGACAGATAGGCGAAGCCGCACATCAGGAACACCGGCGTGTAGTTGTCGTGGGTGGTCTGGAGGATCCACCCCGTCAGCCGCTGGAAGCCGAAGCCCGTGACCGCGCCGGCGAAGCCGCCGATGCCGACGACGGAGCCGACGGCGCGCTTCGGGAACATGTCGCTGGCGAGCGTGAACACGTTCGCCGACCACCACTGGTGGCAGGCCGCCGCGACGCCGACGATGATCACGGCCACCCACATGTTCGACGCGGACGGCGCGAAGACCGTCGGCACGATGAGCGCGGCGGCGATGAGCATCGTCGTCTTGCGGCCCGCGTTCACCGACCAGCCGCGCTTCATCAGCGCGCCGGAGAGCCAGCCGCCGAAGACGGAGCCCATGTCGGCGAGCAGGTAGATGACGACGAGCGGCGCGGCGAGCTGCGACAGCTTGATGCCGTAGCGCGCGTCGAGGAACTTGGGGAGCCAGAACAGATAGAACCACCAGACCGGGTCGGTCATCCCCTTGCCAAGGGCGAACGCCCAGGTCTGCCGGTGCTTCAGGAGGTCGATCCAGCGCAGGCGCACGCCGGGCTCCGCCGGCTCGCTCTCGATGTGCGCGAGCTCGGCCGCCTTCAGCTTCGGGTGCTGGCGCGGCGGCTTGTAGATGTTGAGCCAGAAGACGAGCCAGGTCGCGCTGAGGAGGCCCGTCCAGATGAACGCCGCGCGCCAGCCGAAGTGGAGCGCGATGAACGGCACGGCGATCGGCGCGACGATCGCGCCCACGTTCGTGCCGGCGTTGAAGATCCCGGTCGCGAGGGCGCGCTCGCGCAGCGGGAACCACTCCGCGACGGTCTTGATCGACGCCGGGAAGTTGCCCGACTCACCGAGACCGAGGCCGAAGCGCGCCATGCTGAACTCGACGGCGTTGCGCGCCAGCGAGTGCGCCATCGCCGCGCAGCTCCAGATCACGATGGAGATCGCGAAGCCGATCTTCGTGCCGACCTTGTCGAGCAGGCGGCCGGCGAAGAGGAAGCCGATCGCGTACGCCGCGGTGAACCACGAGACGACGGCGCTGTAGTCGGTCTCCGACCAGTGGAGCTCGCGCTGCAGCGTGGGCGCCAGGATGCCGATGACCTGCCGGTCGATGTAATTGATCGTCGTCGCGAAGAAGAGCAGCGCGCAGATCGTCCATCGATACCTGCCGATGCGTTCGAGCGCACCGCTCACCGCGATGCCGGTCGCCCCCGACGCCGTGACGGCGGGGTCGTGGATGGGCGAGACGTTGCGTTCGGGTGTCGTCCGGGTGGGTTCGGCCATCACGTTCTCCTGGTGGGCTTCCGCTGCAGGCGGCTCTGGTGGTGGCTAGCGCTGTACGCGACCGCTCGCGTCTCCTTTCATGAGGGCCTCGACCTCGCTCACGCCGACCCGGTTGAAGTCCCCGTGGATCGAGTGCTTGAGGCACGAGGCCGCGGTCGCGAACTCCAGCGCCCGGGCATCGTCGCGGTAGGTGAGCAGGCCGTAGATCAGCCCCCCGGCGAAGGAATCGCCGGCGCCCACGCGGTCCACGATGTCGGTGATGTCGTATCTCGCGCTGCGCGCGAAGGACGACTGTCGGTTCAACAGGACCGCCGACCACCCGTTCTGATCCGCGCTCCGGCTCTCCCGGAGCGTGATGACCTGCTTCTGCAGGTTCGGGAAGGCGTCGAGCACGCGCTGGGCGAGCACGCGGTACTTCTCCTCGTGCAGCGCCCCCGACTCGACGTCGACGTCGATGTCGATGCCGAGCGCCTTCTGGCAGTCCTCCTCGTTGGCGATGCCGACGTCGACGTGCCTGACGATCTCGCGCATCACCTCGGGCGCCTTCCTGCCGTACTTCCAGAGGTTCTTGCGGTAGTTGTAGTCGCAGGAGACGGTGACGCCCTTCCCCTGCGCCGCCTGCACCGCCTGGAGCGCGAGCTCCGCGGCACAGGCGCTGATCGCCGGCGTCACGCCGCTCACGTGGAACCAGTCGGCGCCGTCGAGGATCGCCTCCCAGTCGAAGTCGCCCGGCTTCGCCGTCGCGATGCTCGACCCGGCGCGGTCGTAGGTGACCTTCGACGCCCGCTGGTTCGCGCCCGTCTCGAGGAAGTAGATGCCGAGCCGCTCGCCCTGCCGCTTGATGGCGCTCGTGTCGACGCCGTGGCGGCGCAGCTCGCCGACGGCCGCGTCCCCGACGTTGTTCGCCGGGATGGCGGTGACGAAGGTGGCGGGCACGCCGTAGTTCGCCAGCGACACGGCGACGTTCGCCTCCGCGCCGCCGAACGTCGCCTCGAGCAGCGGCGACTGGAAGAGGCGCTCGACGCCCGGCGACTTGAGCCGGAGCATGACCTCGCCGAAGGTGACGACTCGCGTCATGCGATGCTCCACGAGCCGCTCATGATCTCACGGACGGCGGCGACCGCGTTGCGCGCCTCGTCGCGGATGCGGCCGAACTGCTTCGACGCGATCCACTCCGTCGGCGCCATCCACGAGCCGCCGCAGGCGACGATCTTCTTGAACGCGAGATACTTCGAGAGGTTGGTCAGGTTGATCCCGCCGGTGGGAATGAACTCGATCATCGGGTACGGGCCGGAGATGGCCTTGAGGTAGGGGAGTCCGCCGATCGGCTCGGCCGGGAAGAACTTCAGCACCTTGAGCCCCTTCTGCAACGCCGCCTCGATCTCGGTCGGCGTGCACACGCCGGGATACACCGGGATGCCGTGCTCCAGGCAGTAGTCGACGACGGCGGGGTTGAACCCCGGCGCGACGATGAACTGCGCGCCCGCGGCCCGCGCGTCGGCGGCCTGCTGCGGCGTGAGCACCGTGCCGGCGCCGGCGAGCATGCCTGGATACTCGGCGGTGATGCGGCGGAGCGCCTCGAGCGCGCCCGCCGTGCGGAAGGTGACCTCGGCGCACGAGAGCCCGCCCTCCGTCAGCGCCGCCGCCAGGGGCACGGCGTCGAGCGGATCATCGATGACGATGACCGGCGCGATCTTGATGCGCCGCAGGCGCTCGAGCACGCCCTCCGCCGGCGCCTTCACTGTGTTCGGGGTAGCCATGGTTTTCATGTCGGGATGTTCAGAGCGCCGGGGCGACGGCGAGCAGCACCTCCAGGGCGGCGGCCGGGCCGTCGCGCTGGACGCGCACGAGGTGATCGGTGACGGCTTCGCTGAAGCCGGGTATGCGAGTCAGGTCGGTTCCCCAGAGGCTCGTGTCCGCGGCCGCGGTGGTCACGAGCCCGGCGAGCGCCGGGGCCGAGTCGTCGTCGAGCGAATCCCAGAGCGCGCGCACGCGCCCGCCCTGGTCGTCCGCCGGCACGGGAAGGCCGGCGCGGCGCCGCGCGTCCTGCGCCTCGCCGCGCATGAAGATTAGATACGTGGCGAACCCGAACGCGAGGGCCTGCGGCACGCGGCCGAAGAGCTCCGCGTACCGGACGATGGACGGCACGACCCGCACGCGGAACTTCATCGTCCCCTGGAGGGTGATGTCGAACAGCGCGTGGAGGATGTATGGATTGGCGAAACGGTCGAGCACGTCGCGCGCGAACGCCTCCGCCCCCGGCGCCTCCACGGTGGGGAGGATCTCCTCGAGCTGCGCCCGCCGCAGGAAGCGGCCGACGAGGTCGTGCGTGACCGCCTCGCGCACCGTCTCGCACCCGGCGAGGATCGCCGCCGGGACCATCACGGTGTGCGCGCCGTTGAGCAGGCGCACCTTGCGCTCGCGATACGGGGAGACGTCCGGGGTGACGACGATCCCCTCGTCGGCATCGGCGAAGCCGAGGCGCGCGCGCAGCACCGCGTCTCCCTCGATGGCGAAGAGGCGATAGCTCTCGCAGGTCGTGAGCAGCTCGTCGCGATAGCCGAGGCTCTCGAAGATCGCCTCGCGATCGTCAGGCGCGGGCGCGCCCGGCACGATGCGGTCGACGAGGGTGTTGCAGAAGGGCACCGCCTGCTCGATCCACCGCGCGAAGGGGCGGCCGAGCCCCCAGCGCGCCGCGAGCGCGAGCACGATGTCGCGGAGCCGGTCGCCGTTCCCTTCCACGAGCTCGCAGGGGAGGACGACGACGCCCTTGTCGCGCGAGAAGGCGAAGGTGCGCGCCCGCTCGTGGAGGAAGCGCGTCAGCTTGCCGGGGAAGGAGCGCGGCGGCGCGGCATCGGGCGTGTCCTGCTCGTCGAGCACGATGCCGACCTCGGTGGTGTTCGAGAACACCAGCTCGAGCCACGGGTTGCGGGCGCAGGCGAGCACCGCGTCCCACTCGTGCGCCGCGGAGAGGGCGCGGCTGAGCGAGGCGACGACGCGGTAGTCGCGCCGCGCCTCGCCGTCGGCGATGCCCTGGGTCGCGAGGGTGTACAGCCCGTCCTGGCGCGTCAGGACCTCGTCGCGCCCGCTGCCGGTGGAGCCGACGGCGACGATGCGCCCGCCGAAGGTGCCGCGGCGGTTCGCCTCGTCGACGAAGAACTCGACGAAGCCGCGCAGGAAGGCGCCGGTGCCGAACTGCACCGCGCGCTCGGGGAGGTCGAGGAGCGCGGGATCGGGGAGGTGCACCCCGGCGCGCGACGCGGCGTCGGGGGAGCGCAGGAGCTCGCGGGAGAGCGTCGGAAGGGCGGACATCTAGAGGGTCACCCCTTCCTTCCAGATGGCGATCTCGCGATAGCCGTTCTTCTCGTTGTTGGCGAGCGTGCGCCCGGACGCGACGTCGAGCACGAGGGCGAACAGCTCGTCCGCGAGCTGGTCCATCGTCGCCGTGCCGTCGAGCAGGGCGCCGGCGTTGAAGTCGATCCAGTGCGGCTTGCGCGCGGCGATGTCGCTGTTCGACGCGACCTTGATCGTCGGCACGGGGAAGCCGAGGGGGGTGCCGCGGCCGGTGGTGAAGAGGAGCACCGTCGCGCCGCTCGCCACCATCGCGGTGGAGGAGACGGCGTCGTTCCCCGGCGCCTCGAGGAGCTGCAGCCCGCCGGTGGTCGCCGCCTGGCCGTAGCGGAGGACGCGCGAGACGGTCGCGCGGCCGCCCTTCTGGATCGCGCCTAACGACTTCTCCTCCAGGGTGGTCAGTCCGCCCGCCTTGTTCCCCGGCGACGGGTTCTCGTAGATCGGCTGGTCGTGGCGGATGAAGTACTCCTTGAAGTCGCCGATCATCCGCACGATCTCGCGGAAGACCTGCTCGTTCGCCGCGCGGTTCATGAGCACCTGCTCGGCGCCGAACATCTCCGGCACCTCGGTGAGCACGACGCACCCGCCGAGCGCGGTGAGCCGGTCGGCGATGCGACCGACGACCGCGTTCGCCGAGATGCCGCTGAAGCCGTCGGAGCCGCCGCACTTGTGCCCGAGGACGAGATCCGACGCGGGACACTCGACGCGCTGGTCGGCGGCGACGCGCTTCACCAGCTCGGCCACCGCCTCCGTCCCCTCTTCCAGCTCGTCGATGACCTCCTGCGAGTTGAAGAAGCGCAGGCGCTCGCGATCCACGTCGTCGCCGGCGAGCTTCAGGAGCGCGTCCATCTGGTTGTTCTCGCACCCGAGGCCGAGCACGAGCACCCCGCCGGCGTTCGGGTTCTTCATCAGGCCGGCGAGCACGCGCTGCGTGTTCTTCAGGTCGTCGCCGAGCTGGCTGCAGCCGTACGGGTGCGCGAAGGCGTGCACGCCCTCGATCTGGCCGGCGAAGCGCTCGGTGGTGAGCTTCGCGATCCGCTCGGCGGCGTGGTTCACGCAGCCGACGGTGTTGAGGATCCAGATCTCGTTCCGCGTGCCGATGCGGCCGTTCCTGCGGCGGTACCCCATGAAGGTGGGCATCGCGCCCGGCTTCGCGGCGCCGTCAGTCGAGGGCGCGTAGGAGTACTCGAGCAGCCCCTCGAGCTGCGTCTTCAGGTTGTGGGAATGGACCCACGCCCCGGGCGCGACCGGCTCGGTGGTGCGGCCGATCGGGAAGCCGTACTTCACGACCGGCTCCCCCGCCTCGTGCGCGCGCAGCGCGACCTTGTGGCCGGCGGGAATCTCGTCGCGCACCGTGACGCGCGCGTCGCCGGCGGCCACCACCTCGCCCGGCTGGAGCGCGCGGACGGCGATGGCCACCGTGTCCGTCGGGTGGATGCGGATCGTCGACGGCCGTTCTCGTTCACTCATGCTGTCGCTGCCGCCGTCGCGGCGGCCTCCGGTTCGGGCGAGCGCCGCTGGCGCGGCGTCGTGGTGAAGCGATACGTCTCCTTGACGAGCTCGTAGGCGAGGGCGCGGCCCATGGCGCGCGCGTCGGCGA